>JBJONL010000093.1:0-8136 GCA_046051865.1 Bacteroidota bacterium
GCGTCAGCGGATAAAAAATCGACTTTAGTCGTTTGTTGAGCAAAAGTAACAACACTGAAAAGCAGTAAAAAAAGTGTGCGCATCGTATCGAAAAATAGAATACGAATATAAGCAATTTCAGCTAGTTCCCTTTTTAATTTTTCAAATTAAAAAACTATATTCGCTATGATTATTCTAACCTTCAAAGATGTCCATTTCATTGCTACAAACTCCCATAGAATACCTCAAAGGCGTGGGCCCTCAACGAGGGGAATTGTTGCGTAAGGAACTAGGCATCCACCGCTATGAAGATTTGCTCAATTTTTATCCGAACCGGTACATTGATCGTACCCGGTACTATAAGATTAACGAGCTGCAAAACAATGTTGCTGAAGTGCAAATCATTGGACGAATCATTACCATCAAGACGGTAGAATTTGGCAAAGCCAAAAAACGATTGGTTGCCCTTTTTGTAGACGAAACAGGGCAATTAGAGCTTACTTGGTTTCAAGGACATAAGTGGATAAGGGATACCTTGAAATTAAATACCTCCTATGTTATTTTTGGGAAAGTAACAAATTTCAATGGGCAATACAGTATGGCTCATCCAGAAATGGAATTACAAAACGAGCATGAAAAGAATTTGCGCTCAGCGATGCAACCGGTATATCCTTCCACGGAAACCTTAACCAATAGGGGGATTTCTAATAGGGTTATTAACAAAATGATGCAGCAGGTTTTTATGGAAACCCAAGCTAATTTTACAGAAACCTTGCCCCACTATTTATTAGAACATTTAAAGCTGATTCCGAAAAACGAAGCGCTATTCAACATACACTTCCCTAAGAGTCCGGATTTATTGGCTAAAGCACAATTCCGATTGAAATTTGAAGAGTTGTTTTTCATCCAATTGCAATTGATTACTAAAAATTTAGTGCGCAAACATAAAATTAAAGGACATCCCTTTACCATTGTAGGTCAGCACTTCAATGACTTTTATCAAAATCATTTACCGTTCGAATTGACTAATGCGCAAAAGAAAGTGCTGAAGGAAATCAGGAATGACATGGGGACTAATGCCCAGATGAATCGTTTGTTGCAAGGCGATGTTGGATCGGGTAAAACGATAGTGGCCTTGATGGCTATGTTGATTGCGTTGGATAATGGATTTCAGAGTTGTTTGATGGCACCGACGGAGATTTTGGCTAACCAACATTACAATGGTTTAACCGAATTAGCAAAGGACCTCAACATCAATATTAAAATACTCACCGGTTCAACTAAAACGGCCGAACGAAAAGTAATTCACGAAGCCTTAGAAAACGGGTCGTTACACATCATCATCGGGACGCATGCCTTGTTAGAAGATAAAGTAAAATTTCAAAATTTGGGATTGGCGATTATTGATGAGCAGCATCGTTTTGGAGTAGAACAACGTTCGAAACTTTGGCAAAAGAACCAAATCCCCCCTCATGTTCTTGTCATGACGGCCACCCCTATCCCGCGAACTTTGGCCATGAGTTTGTATGGCGATTTGGATATTTCGGTAATTGATGAATTACCTCCCGGTCGTAAACCTATACAAACAGTCCATCGTTATGATAGCAACCGTTTGAAAGTGTGGAAATTCATTAAAGATGAAATCGCAAAAGGCCGGCAGATTTACATTGTATATCCATTGATTCAAGAAAGCGAAACTATGGATTATAAGGACTTGATGGACGGGTATGAAAGTATTTCCCGGGATTTTCCTTTACCAGACTACAGTATCTCTATTGTTCACGGTAAAATGAAGCCCGCAGATAAGGATGCTGAAATGAAACGATTTTCCGAAGGAAAAACCAATATTATGGTGGCTACTACGGTGATTGAAGTTGGTGTTAACATTCCGAATGCTAGTGTAATGATTATTGAAAGTGCAGAACGGTTTGGGTTATCCCAATTACACCAACTACGTGGTCGTGTTGGGCGTGGCACTGAACAAAGTTATTGTATTTTGATGACGTCATTTAAATTATCTAGCGACAGTAAAATTAGGCTTGAAACGATGTGCAAGACCAACGACGGATTTGAAATAGCGGAAGTCGATCTAAAGCTACGCGGTCCGGGCGATATTATGGGTAAACAACAGAGCGGTGTTTTAAATTTGCAAATAGCCGATTTAGTTAAGGACAAAGATATATTATTACTAGCTCGACAAGAAGCTTTGAACCTATTGAAAAAAGATGCCGCTATGGAATTGCCGGAACATCAAAAGCTACGAGCTGCGTTTATTGAGCTTACAAAGAAGAAAAGTATTTGGAATTATATAAGTTAAATTATGGTGCAATACAACCCAAAAGCATGGATTACTTTTATTTTCCGTTTCCACAAGTCGGATACCTTTCGGCAATTGTTACCTATGATGGTATTCATTGGTATTTATGCTGGCGTTATTTGCTATTTGGAATTGGAATATTACCAATTGACGGAAGACAACCACCTCAAAAACATTTCAATCATGCATGGGATGTTAGGGTTTGTCATTTCGTTGCTCTTGGCTTACCGAACCAATACAGCCTATGACCGCTGGTGGGAAGGACGTAAATTATGGGGAGCCTTGGTAAATAGTAGTCGGAATTTTGCGCTTAAATTATCGGTTATGTTGAAAGACGAGCACGATAAAAAGTACCTTCGTTTTTTGATCTCGACCTATGCGTCTGTATTAGCCAAACACTTGAGTGATGAAGAAGTGGGGCAACTCTTATTTGACGATGTTGATTTAAAAATTGACCATCAAAAACATAAGCCTAACCAAGTGGCTAAAGCCCTCTATCAAAAAATACAGGACCTGCATCAATCTGGAAAAATAACGGGAGATCAATTGATTGTATTGAATGGCGAAATGCTTTCTTTCACAGACGTATGTGGTGCCTGCGAGCGCATAAAAAACACTCCTATCCCCTACTCCTACAGTGCTTTTATCAAGAAGTTTATTTTCTTTTACGTGATGACATTACCGTTTGGTTATGCCTTTAGTTTGGGGTATTATGTCATACCGGTAGTAGTTTTTATATTTTATGTACTGGCTAGTTTGGAATTGATTGCTGAGGAAATTGAAGATCCTTTTGGCGGGGATGCTAATGATTTGCCTACGGTTAAAATTGCTGCTAATATCAAAAAACACGTCGAAGAAATTTTATGATTTCATTTTTGAATCGTGCCAATTAAAATAGTACTTTAGTCATGATTAATAGAAACTATGTCTATCAAAGCATTACTTCATAAACCTGCGTTAACCCATGAGAAGTCGTTAAAGACTTTGGTGGAAAACCGAACTATATTCTCCCTCGATCATTGCGAACTGAATATTTTTGAAACCTATCAAAAATCGGATTTGGTTCCGTTGAAGTTTAACGACTTAGTGGTAACTAGTATGTTGCGCGGTAAAAAAATCATGCATTTATTTGATGAGCCTCAGTTTGAATATTTACCAGGTGAGACTGTGATCGTGCCTTCTAATGTGGAAATGAAGATTGATTTTCCAGAGGCTTCGAAAGAAAACCCAACACAATGCATTGCCTTGGCCATCGATAACAAAATCATTACGGATACTTTGGATTTTTTGAATGAGAAGTATCCTAAAGAAGGTAAAAGCAACCTATGGAAATTAGACCATGAGAATTACTTCTTTTATAACAATATTGAATTGGCTGGCACCATCAATAAGCTCATTAAAGAGTGTATGGGAGATTCCATTACAAAAGATGCTATAGCCGATTTGACTTTACAAGAATTAATCATTCGGATTATTCAAACGCAAACGGTTAAACGTTTTGAAGACGAAAAACTTATCGCAAGTAATAGTCCAATCACTCCTTCTATAGCTTATATTAAAAATAACATAAGAGAGACCATTAATTTAAAGGAGTTAAGTGACAAAGCTTGTATGAGTACGACTTCCTTTTATCGTTATTTTAAGAGGGAATTGGGAATGAGTCCGATTGAATATATTTTAAATGAGAAGATAAAATATGCCAAGAAGCTTTTGAGCAATCCGAAGATTCATGTAAACGAAGTTTCGTATGCTACCGGTTTTGAGGATTGCAATTACTTCATTCGCTTATTTAAAAAATATGAAGGGGTTACACCTAAGCAATACCAATTGATGAACTACACTTCTCATTAATCATACGAATTATACTTTACTGGTACTAAGATGGCTGTTTCTTCAGGGGTAAATAAGCGGTATTTGATGAAGAACGTTTTACCATAAGGTGTCTCTAACGAAAAGCCACCTGCGCCTATACCTTCCATTACATCTAAAGTAAAATGGGCATTTTTCCAGTAATCGTATAAATCTTTATCGAGCCAAAAGTCAAAACCATCTACTTGGCCGATGCATACGTCTCCTGTTCTGATATAAAAGCCTCCTTTTTCAAAACATTGGGGTTGGGTCCCTTCACAACAGCCGCCTGCTTGGTAGAACATTAAATCTCCAAATTTATCTTTGAGCATGGCAATAAGCGCCAATGCTTCCTGGGTAACTTCTATTCGCTTCATATTTTTAACCTTTTTTAGTAAAAACAAACCGCAAACCAACTTCTAGAAGCTAATCTGCGGTAAGTAGTAGATTTTTATTTTTCTATTAAAAGAAACCTAATTTACTTTTGCTATAAGAGATTAACATATTCTTTGTTTGGCGGTAGTGTGCTAACATCATTTTGTGATTTTCTCTACCGATACCCGATTGCTTGTATCCTCCAAATGGAGCACCGGCAGGATAAGCGTGGTAACTGTTTACCCATACTCTACCTGCGTGAATAGCTCTTGGGACTTGGTATAATTCATGGGCATCACGAGTCCAAACGCCGGCACCTAATCCATACAACGTATCATTGGCAATTTCGATTGCTTCTTCTGTTGTTTTGAAAGTAGTTACGGCTAATACTGGTCCGAAAATTTCTTCTTGGAAGATTCTCATTTTGTTTGTGCCTTTGAATACGGTGGGTTTAATATAGTAACCCGTATCTAAATCACCTCCTAGTTTATTTTCATCACCACCAATTAATAATTCTGCTCCTTCTTCTTTCCCTAAATTAATGTAGGACATGATTTTGTCTTTCTGCACTTTAGAAGCTTGCGCTCCCATCATAACTGTTGGATCCAATGGATTTCCTGTTTTCACTGCGGCCACTCGCTCTATTACTCGTTCAATGAATTTATCATAGATATCTTCATGAACTAATAAACGTGAAGGACAAGTACATACTTCACCTTGATTTAGACAGTACAATACGGCTCCCTCAATCGCTTTATCAAGAAACTCATCATCAGCATCCATTACAGAAGGAAAGAAAATGTTTGGCGATTTACCTCCTAACTCTAAGGTTACCGGCACTATATTTTCGGTTGCGTATTGCATTACCATTCTTCCTGTAGCTGTAGAACCTGTAAAGGCCGCTTTGGCTACTTTAGGATTGGTCACTAATGCTCTACCTAGTTCGGAACCGAAACCATTCACAACGTTTACTACTCCTGCTGGGATGATATCACCGATTAATTCCATTAAAATCATGATCGAAATCGGAGTATTCTCTGCGGGTTTTAATACCACACAGTTTCCTGCTGCTAATGCGGGAGCTAATTTCCATACTGCCATCAATAATGGAAAGTTCCAAGGAATGATTTGTGCTATTACGCCCAGTGGTTCGTGAACGATTAAAGAAACTGTTGTTTCATCTAGTTCGCTTACCGAACCTTCTTCGGCTCTAATCACTCCCGCGAAGTAGCGGAAATGATCGATTGCTAAGGGCAAATCGGCGGCTAAAGTTTCGCGAACCGCTTTCCCGTTATCAACGGTCTCTGCTGCAGCTAAATAAGCTAAATTATCTTCCATTACTTGGGCGATTTTGATTAGCATATTGCTACGGTCGGTCACCGAAACTCTACTCCACGATTTAAACGCTTCATGCGCCGCATCAACTGCTAAGTTCAAATCTTCTTTATTAGAATGTGCTGCTTTTGTGAATACTTTACCGTCTACGGGAGACACTACGTCGAAATACTGTCCGGACGCTGGAGGGACAAATTTACCTCCAATGAAATTATTGTATTTATCTTTAAATGTGGGTCTTTGAATTAAATTACTCATAGTATTATATTTTTGATTTATCCAAAAGTACCTCCTATCCCTTTCTAAGAATAGCACAATTCAGGCAAATTATAGCACAATTTTAATGAATTGAAAATTCTACAAGCTTATTAGTAAACTAAGCTGAAAAAACACCCTAAATAATTAGCAATATGGCAATGCTACATTAGCCAAATTACTACCGTTGCTTTTGAAAATATATTTTAATCTAAAAAGTACAATCCCTATATTTGCAGCCTTAAATACGTATACATGAGAATTTCATACAATTGGTTAAAGCAATTCATTAAAATAGATTTAAAATCAGAGGAAACTTCGGCTATCCTTACTGATTTAGGATTGGAAGTAGAAGTCGTTGAAAAATACCAATCGGTTCGAGGTGGATTAGTAGGGGTCGTTGTAGGTCATGTTTTAAGTTGTGAAAAACACCCTGATGCTGATCGGTTGAAAGTGACTAAAGTGGACTTGGGTGATGGTACTCCAGTGCAGATTGTATGTGGTGCTGCTAATGTTGCTGCGGGTCAAAAAGTACCTGTGGCTACCATAGGAACCAAATTGTTTGATAAAGAGGGTGTAGAATTTGAAATCAAAAAAGGAAAAATACGCGGGCAAGAAAGTCATGGAATGATTTGTGCGGAAGACGAATTAGGTTTAGGCAGCAGTCATGAAGGAATTATGGTTTTGGACGACAAATTAAAACCGGGTACCCCTTGCGCTAAAGTATTCAATATTGAAAATGATGAAGTATTTGAAATTGGGTTAACCCCTAACCGAGCAGATGCGATGTCTCATTATGGTGTAGCAAGAGATTTAAGAGCAAGTTTATTGCAAAAGAACAGCAATATCGAATTGATTACCCCATCGGTAAGTACGTTTCGTATTGACAAAAGAACCTTAAAGATTGATGTGGATGTAAAAGATAATAAATTGGCTCCAAGATATTGCGGCGTGACCTTATCAGGGATTACTGTGAAGTCTTCGCCGGAGTGGTTGCAAAACCGTTTGAAAGCCATTGGACTTACGCCCAAAAATAATATTGTTGATGTAACTAATTATATCTTACATGATTTAGGCCAACCATTGCATGCCTTTGACGCTTCTAAAATCAATGGTAAAATCATTGTTAAGACCGTTGCGGCGGGTACAAAATTCACTACGCTAGACGATGTGGAACGAACATTACATGAAGAAGACTTAATGATTTGCGACGAGAAAGGACCTTTGTGTATGGCTGGAGTATTTGGGGGAAAGAACTCGGGGGTAACTGAGACTACGAATACTATCTTCTTAGAAAGCGCTTATTTCAATCCGGTTTCTGTGCGTAAAACGGCTAAGCGACATGCCTTGAACACGGATGCCTCCTTCCGATTTGAGAGAGGGATTGACCCGAGCATCACTGAATTTGCTTTAAAACGTGCAGCTTTATTAATTAAAGAAATTGCGGGAGGAGAAATTACTTCTGACATTATTGATATTTATCCGAAAGCCATTGAAGACTTCCGTGTGTTTTTGAATTTTGACAAAACCACGAAGTTGATTGGTCAGGAATTATCTAAAGAAACTATTAAAAAGATCTTAGCTTCTTTAGACATTAAGGTAACGACGGTCTCTGATGCAGGATTAGGTCTAATTATTCCGTCGTACCGTGTGGATGTACAAAGAGAGATTGACGTAATTGAAGAAATCTTGCGTGTGTATGGATACAACAACATTAATTTTACCAAGAAACTAAATGCTACGGTAGCCAATTCGGCTCGTACTGAAGATTATAAAATTCAAAATATCACTGCTACCCAATTGAATGCTAATGGGTTTCATGAAATGATGGCTAATTCGTTAACTACTCCTGATTATGTGAAGTTGACGGAGATGTTGAAAGAAGAATACAATGTGATGATGTTGAATCCGTTGAGTAATGATTTATCGGCTATGCGCCAATCGTTGTTATTCTCGGGTCTAGAAGCGGTGTCTTATAACATTAACCGCAGAAATGGAGATTTAAAACTATTTGAATTTGGTAAAAC
>JBJONL010000094.1:0-20897 GCA_046051865.1 Bacteroidota bacterium
ACGCGTACAAACACCTCTTCTTTGAGGACAAGAATCTAAAGCAACCGATTTACTCTTCTTAGTGATTTGAGTTCTTCCTGTTCTTACTAATTGTTGAATTGTTGGCATAATTAAATACTAAAATTTCTTTATTTATTAAATTCCCGCTTTTTTAGGGGTTGCAAATGTAGCAATTATTTTGAATGAAACAAATCGTAATTAATTAATTTTCAAACAAATTGTTTTTAGATTCGATTAACTACAATAAAAGCGGATTTTTTGCGTTAATTTGAGGTAAACAATTAAAGCACTTGAAAAGAATCGTTCTCTATTTTTTCATAATTATCAACTGCGGAACAATTTCTGCTCAGCATTTTTATTTGAAAATCATTGGTCAAAACAAAGAAGAGACTAAAATCATTGACAGCATAAGTTATATTTTAAGTCATGAAAACATAAAATCAATATTTAAAGAGAATAATGTTGTTTATGAAAAACTGACTAGACGGGGTTATTTAAACTGTAGTCTACTTGACAACGGCAAATGGAATGATTCAACATATTTTTTTAAATACGCCGTTGAAAAAAAAACAAATTTTGTTCATCTTTATAGTAACGAACTTAATCACGATAACCAAATTAACGATTATACGCTAATCAAAGACACCTTAACTATTCCTTATGAAGAATTAGAAAACTTTTTATATTCAACTACAAAAAAATTGGAAGACGATGGCTTTTCAATGGCAAAAGTGAAACTCAAAAATATTCAGAAGAAAAGGACTCACATCATAGCAGAGTTAACAATTATTAAAGACTACAAAAGACAATTAAATGATATCGTTATTAATGGGTATGAAAAATTCCCCACGAGTCATAAGAAAAACATTCTTCGCCTCTACAGAAATAAGACATTTAATCAAAAAAAGCTAGACAAACTTTATGGGGATTTCAATAAATTTCGTTTTATCAAACAAAACAAATACCCTGAAATATTATTTACAAAAGATTCAACAAAAGCATACATCTATTTAGAGAAAGCAAAAGCAAACACGTTTGATGGTTATATTGGCTTCACCAATAATGAAACTAAAAACCTTGTCTTAAGCGGTTATTTAGACCTTGTATTGAACAACATTTTAAATTCAGGAGAAAAGTTTGCCATTTATTGGAAAAGTGATGGACTTAATCAAAAAACTTTTAACCTTGGCATTGAACTCCCTTACGTATTTAATAGTCCAATCGGGTTGAAAACTGAATTGAACATCTTTAAACAAGACAGCACTTTTCAAAACACCAGAACAGCCATTAACATAGGTTATTATTTTAATTATAATACCCGATTATATTTAGGTTACCAATCTACTGAATCAAGTGATATTCAAAATGCAAACACCACAAACTTAAGCGACTTCAATAATAATTTCACGACAACTTCTTTAGAGTTTTTAGAATTTAAAAATGATGATATCCTTTTTCCCGAAAAGGCCAATTTAAATTTTAAAATTGGAATTGGTAAAAGAGACACAAAAACTTTTTCAAACCCACAATCATTTGTTGAAATGAATTTGAATTACAATCTATATTTAAATTCAAATAACATTTTAAACATTAAATCACAAAACTTTTATTTACAAAGTGGAGACTATATTGTTAATGAATTAAAACGATTTGGGGGAATAAATTCCATTAGAGGCTTTAATGAAAATAGCCTACAAGGAAATACATTCAACGCGGTACTAACCGAATATCGTTATATTCTTACCCCATCACTATATGTACATAGCATTATTGATTATGCCCATCTCCGAGACAACACTTCAAACAGCGATGAGAATCTGATTGGGTTAGGAATTGGATTGGGATTACTAACCAAAAATGGACTCTTTAACATTGTTTATGCAAACGGAAGCACTAAAGAACAGCCTGCTAAACTCTCGAACTCGATTGTACATGTAAGTTTTAAAGCATCTTTTTAACAACATCCTTAGGTTTTAATCACAAAATCGATTTATTTATAGGAATATTAACTTTTTATTAAGAATTTTGGTTAACTAATTATAACCAAATTAAATAATGAAAACAAAGTTAAATGGATTTTTAACGCTATTTATAGCGTTATTAGTGCAAATCTCTTTTGCACAAGACAGACTTGTTAGTGGGGTTGTCACCGATAATAATGGTTTAGCAATTCCAGGAGTAAACGTTCTCGTTAAAGGAACTAAACTTGGCATTCAAACAGACATTGATGGAAAATACGCTATCAAAGCAACGGCAGACGAGACATTGATTTTTAATTTCGTCGGCATGAAGACCCAAGAAATTATAGCTTCTACCACAACTCTCAATGTAAAAATGATAGATGATGCAGTAGAATTAGAAGGCGTAGTTGTTACTGCTTTAGGGATTAAGCGCGATAAAAAATCTCTTGGATACGCGACTCAAGAGGTAAAAGGAGATGATTTAAAATCTAATACTGCTGGAGGAAACTTTTTAAATGATTTATCGGGGAAAGCTGCCGGAGTACAAGTTCGAAGAAACAATAACTTTGGAGGTTCTACTAATCTTGTATCGAGAGGAGTTAAAAGTTTAACCGGAAACAATCAAATGCTTATCGTGATTGATGGTGTACCAGTAAACAACTCAAACACTAACTCACTAGCTCAAACAAACGGAAGAGGCGCAACATATGATTACGGAAGTACAGCCTCAGATATAAATCCAGAAGACATAGAAACGGTAAACATCTTAAAAGGAGCGGCCGCTAGTGCCTTATACGGGTATCAAGCTGGTAACGGGGTCCTAATGATAACTACAAAAAAAGGTAAAGGAGGCAAAAAAGGACTGGGAATAACCGTTTCTTCTGATGCTACGATTGGCAGCGTCGATAAGTCAACTTTCCCTACTTATCAAAATAAATATGGTGAAGGTTACGGATTGTATTATGGTCCCGATGAGGATAGTTATTTTAATGAAGCAGACATCAATGGCGATGGTATTATCGATTATATAGTACCAACTACAGAAGACGCTTCCTATGGAGCTCCTTTTGACAATAGCATGGTTTATCAATGGAATGCTTTTACACCCTACTCGCCTTATTTTGGTCAAAAAACACCTTGGAAAGCAGCAAGTAATGGACCCGCATCCTTTTTTGAAACTCCAATTTCACTAAATAACAGTATTTCAATACAAGATGGTGATGATAAGTCAAATTTCTTGATAGATATTTCCAACCTAAAGCAAACTGGCTTGATGCCAAATAGTGAATTGAAAAAGAATAATTTTAGTGGAAAGTTCAATCATCAATTCAATGAAAAACTATCTGCAACTATCTATGCTTCGTATACTTCTCAAAATACAATAGGACGAAATTCAACTGGTTATGACAATAACATCATGACTAATTTCCGTCAATGGTGGCCAGTAAACGTTGACTTGAATGAATTAAAAGATGTTTACTTAAATTCTGGCGGTCAAAACGTAACTTGGAACACTAATAGCCCTACTGATTTAAGTCCGGCATATTGGGACAACCCATATTTTCAACGTTATCAAAATTATCAAAACGACAGTAGAGAACGTTTTAATGGTTATTTTAAATTCGATTATAAACTTAATGATTGGTTGACTTCCACGGTTAGAATTTCAGATGACACGTATTCAGAACTTCAAGAAGAACGAAAAGCTATTGGTTCTATCCCTTCTGAATTTGGAGTTCCAGATGCAGACAATCAAAGACTAACTGTAGGATCAGGTTACATGCGATACAACAAAAACTATCGTGAAAACAACTATGATTTATTATTTAATTTCAAAAAAGATTTCGGCAAATTTAATTTAAGCGGATTAGTTGGCGGAACGGTAAACAGAATAAACATTAGCTCTATTCTAGCTTCCACTCAAGGAGGTCTTATTGTACCTGGCGTGTATAGTCTCGCTAACTCATTGAATCCAAATCCAGATCCAATAGAATTAGAATTGAGAAGTGGGATCAACAGTTACTACGCATCAGCATCACTAGGCTATAACGACTTTTTATATTTAGATGCTACAGTAAGAAGAGATGCTTATTCAAGTTTACCAAAAGGAAATAACGTTGTTACCTATCCTTCTATTTCATCAAGTTTTATATTTTCTAATTTGATTAAGCAAAAATGGTTGAGTTTTGGGAAATTCAGAGCCAATTGGGCTGAAGTAGGTAATGGCGCTCCTGATCAAGCGTTGTATGACACATACGCTAAGTTTCCAGCTTTTAATGGCCAGGGACTTTATTCAGTTGCATCGATTAAAAACAATCCTAATTTAAGACCTACAATCACTTCAAACTATGAAGCCGGACTTGAACTATTGATGTTTGACAAAAGAATTGGTTTAGATTTAGGACTTTACCGCTCCTTAAGTAAGGATCAAATATTTAAAGTACCTTATTCCCCTGCAACCGGAGTGACTTCAAGATACTTAAATGCAGGTTCTATCGAAAATCGAGGAATTGAAATTCAACTAACAGCTACTCCAGTAAAAATTAAAGATTTCCAATGGGACATTACACTTAACTGGGCAAGAAACAGAAATGAAGTAGTTTCATTAGCTGAAGGAATTGACAACCTACAGTTGGGAACTTTTGGCGGCGGTGTAAGTCTTAATGCACAAGTTGGACAACCGTATGGTGTTATCAAAGGATCTGATTTCACTTATTTGAACGGTGAAAGAGTTGTTGGAACTAACGGTAGATATGTTATCGACAGTAATACCAATAACACAATTGGAAACATCAATCCTGATTGGACAGGAGGTCTAAGAAACAAGCTTACTTATAAAGATTTGAGTGTAAGTTTCTTAATTGACACTCAAAAAGGGGGAGATATTTTCTCTCTTGATATGTATTATGGTCTAGCTACTGGATTATATCCCGAAACTGCGGGATATAACGAATTAGGAAACCCAGTTAGAAATTCGATCGCGGATGGCGGAGGTATTATTCTTCCTGGAGTGCAAGCAGATGGCACTCCAAATACAATAAGAACACCAGGCCCAGAATATTATGGAAATATTGCAGGATATAGAAGACAACCTAACAAAGCATTTGTATATGATGCCTCTTATGTTAAATTGAGAGAAGTTTCAATTACTTATAATTTACCAAGAAAATGGGTTGCAAAGTTATCAATGGAAAGTATGAGGTTCAGTATTGTTGGTACCAATTTATGGATTATTCAGAAAAACTTACCCTATGCTGATCCAGAAAGTGGCCTAACATCAGGCAACTTATCGTCTGGGTATTCTGTTGGTTCCTTACCTACTACCAGAAACATAGGATGTAATCTAACTTTTAAATTTTAAGACATGAAAAAGATATTATTATTAATAGCCGTTTTTACAAGTTTATATTCTTGTTCAGACGATATTACAGGGTTAAATCAAGACGTTAAAAATCCATCGGAAGTTCCAGCCAATGTATTATTTACTAATGCTCAAAAAAATATGGTGGACCAAATGGTTAGCACCAGCGTAAATGTAAATGTTTTTAGATTATTTGTTCAACAGTGGACTGAAACTACTTATACCGACGAAAGTAATTATGACGTCGCCACAAGAAGTATTCCAGATACGCATTGGAGAACCATTTACAGAGATGTTTTAAGGGATTTACAAGAATCTAAAAAATTGATGGCAGAGGAGACCTATATAGGAACTGCTCAAGAAATTGCAGATCAAAACACCATTAGAGAAAATAGAATTCAGATCATTGATATTATGACCGCTTACAGTTATTACGTTTTAGTGGATACTTTTGGTGATGTTCCTTATAGTGAAGCATTAGACTTAACCAATCATCCACAACCAAAATATGACGATGCTGAAACAATTTACAAAGATTTAATCAGTAAATTAACCACTGCCTCTCATAATTTAGACACGGGATTCGGTAGTTTTGATAGTGCTGATCTAATTTATGGTGGAGACACTACTAAATGGAAATTGTTTGCCAATTCATTACGATTAAGAATGGCCATCAATTTAGATGATATTGATCACACTTATGCTTCAACAGAAATATTAGCAGCAGTTAATGACGGTGTAATCGTAAGCAATGCTAACAATGCCGCCTTAAAATACTTAGCTGCACAACCAAATACTAATCCTATTTTTGTTGATGTTATTGCCAGTGGTCGAAACGATTTTGTGCCAACGAGTACTATTATAGATAAGATGAATAGTTTAAGCGACCCAAGATCTTCTTCATTCTTTACGCTATATGAAGATACAGATACAAATACCTCGTATTATGTTGGAGGAACTCCTGGAGATGGCAATCCCTATGCTAATTTCTCCCACATTGGCGATAAGTTGATTGAACCTACATTTGAAGGATTAATTATGGATGCTTCAGAAGTAGAGTTTTTATTGGCGGAAGCAGTAGAAAGGGGTATTTCTGTAGGTGGGACTGCTGAAGACCACTACAATAATGCGATTACCGCTTCAATGTCTTATTGGGGAGTATCTAGTGGAGCCATTGGTTCTTATTTAGGGCAAAGTGAGGTTTCCTATGCTACGGCGACAGGTAATTGGAAACAAAAAATAGGAGAACAAGCCTATATTGCATTATACAATAGAGGTTTTGAAGCATGGACTTCTTTTAGAAGACTTGATTTCCCTGTATTGACAGCGCCAACAGACGCAAATGAAACAGAGGTTCCAACTCGGTACACTTATCCTTCTAATGAAGAAACGTTGAACAGCACGAATGAAACCGCTGCTGCTGCTGCAATAGGCGGAAATACATTAACTACAAAACTATTCTGGGACCTTAACTAATCTCAAAATAAATGTATCGTAAAAACCACCAGTTTTCACTGGTGGTTTTTTTATATCTTTGCGCCATGGAAAAAGAAAACCAAATCTTCGGAATTAGAGCTATTATTGAAGCCATCAATGCCGGTAAAGAAATAGACAAAGTTTTTATTCAAAGCGATGCTCAAGGCGAATTGATGCAGGAGTTGATGAAAGTGATGAAAAAGAACAGTGTCAACTTCTCTTATGTACCTGTTGAAAAGCTGAACCGCTTGACGCCTAACAATCACCAAGGTGCTGTCGCTAGTATAGCTCCCATTACGTTTGTGAAATTAGAAACCCTTGTAGATCGTGTAGTGGAAAGTGGCAAAACTCCGTTGTTCTTAATCTTAGACCAGTTAAGCGACGCTCGTAATTTTGGCGCAATCATTAGAACAGCTGAATGCACTGGAGTTGACGGTATAATTGTACAGAAAACAGGTGCTGCACCAGTAAATGGTGACACGGTTAAAACTTCGGCTGGTGCTGTTTTTAATGTTCCGATCTGTAAAGTTGACCACATCAAAGACGCTATTTTTTACTTACAAGGAAGCGGAATTAAAACGGTTGCTGCCACAGAAAAAACGGAAGACAGTATTTATAGTATTTCACTAAACGAGCCTGTCGCCATCATCATGGGTAGCGAGGATCGTGGAATCAATCCTTCGGTTTTGAAAATTGTAGATGAGAAAGCTAAATTACCAATGTTTGGAACTATTGGCTCACTTAACGTTTCGGTAGCTTGTGGTGCTTTTTTGTATGAAACAGTGAGACAAAGAAGTTAATATTCTCTACCCCTCTTCTTTATTTTCTTTATACTCGTAAACATAGTTAAACGAGACTTGTTGTATTTCCGCGATAATTTCCTCTTCAGGCTCTGGCGTATTCACAAAATTGCCGTTCTCATCAAAATGTTTCATAAACAGATCTTCCTCCGGATTGAAATCGGGTTTTTCCCAAGGATACTGGGTCGCTTTTACATAATCTGGGGTTTTATAATAAATTGCGAAAATAAAGCCTGTAATCAACCCAGCTAAATGACCTTCCCAGGATATTTGCTTATCCACCTCTGGGAAAACATACCATATTAAACCCCCATAAAGCATGACAACGGTTAATGACAAAGCCATTAAGCGGTAATACTGTGTCATTAAGCCTTTAAAAAAAATGAACGACACAAGCACATAAATTAAACTACTAGCTCCAATATGAAAGGAGTTACGACCAATTACCCATGTAAGAACTCCAGAGAGCAAGATTCCATATACTAATACTTTGAGTGACACGTCTCTGTAAAAGTAAATAAGCGCTGTGGTTAGAATAAACAAGGGGAATGAATTATTGGCTATATGATTCAAATCACCATGTAAAAATGGGCTAAAAAAAACACCTTGAAAGCCAGACAATGTCCTAGGCAGTATCCCATGATTGGACAAGTCTATATTAAAACTTCTTTCGACAAAGAAAACGCTCCAAATCATAATTAGTAACAGCGCAGGCACTATCCAAACCGAGGGTGTAAATTTAAAGTGATGGTAATCGTTCATAATTATCTTTTAACACCATAGCCTTGTCAAAAACACAGCCAAATCCATTAAGGTGCTATTTTGTCATATTTACTAAACAATTTTGATAGGATATAAATTAAAATTAATTAAAATAACCATCTAATATAATTAAATTTGTCCAAATACTGACGTTACCTAACCATCACATTAAAAAATGGAAGCACCACTTGCCGAACGCATTAGACCGCAACGTTTAGAAGACTACATTAGTCAACTCCATTTGGTTGGAACGCAAGGTTCATTGACGCAGCAAATCGAACGCGGCGTAATCCCATCCATGATATTCTGGGGCTCACCTGGCACTGGAAAAACTACTTTAGCCCAGATTATTGCAAAGCAGAGCAATCGACCATTTTATGAATTGAGTGCTATTAACAGCGGTGTAAAAGACATTCGTGATGTTATTGACAAGGCTAAGCAAAGTGGTGGATTATTTACAGCAAAAAACCCGATTTTATTTATCGATGAGATCCATCGGTTTAGTAAGTCTCAACAAGATTCTTTATTAGCAGCGGTCGAAAAAGGTTGGGTAACGCTTATAGGCGCCACAACTGAGAATCCGAGTTTTGAGGTAATTCCCGCTTTATTGTCACGTTGTCAGGTTTACGTTTTAAATCCCTTTTCTAAAGAGGACCTATTGGCTTTGCTGACTCGAGCCATGAAACAAGACCCAATCATTTCAGCTAAAAAAATAAAATTAAAAGAAACAGAAGCATTACTGCGGCTTTCGGGTGGCGACGGACGAAAGTTATTAAACATATTTGAGTTGGTCGTAAATGCGAGCCCTGCCGGTCAAATTACAATAACGAATAGCAAAGTACTAGAACTGGTTCAACAGAACACGGTACTTTATGATAAAACGGGAGAACAACATTACGATATTGTTTCTGCCTTTATTAAATCGATTCGGGGAAGTGATCCGAATGGAGCGGTTTATTGGTTGGCTCGAATGATAGAAGGTGGCGAAGATGTAAAGTTTATAGCACGTCGAATGCTAATTTTATCTAGTGAAGACATTGGTAATGCTAACCCTACAGCTTTTATTATGGCAAACAACACCTTTCAAGCGGTATCCACCATAGGTTATCCAGAGAGTAGAATTATATTAAGTCAATGCGCCGTTTATTTAGCTACTTCCGCCAAGAGTAATGCGAGTTATATGGCAATCGGAGAAGCACAAGCCTTGGTAAAACAAACTGGTGATTTACCGGTGCCGATACATTTGCGAAATGCTCCAACTAAACTAATGAAAGAACTAGGGTATGGAGATGAATACCAATATTCGCATAGTTATGCTAACAATTTCTCTGAACAAGAATATTTACCCGATGCGATAGCAGCCACTAAGTTTTATGAACCCGGCTCAAATGCACGCGAGAACGAAATGCGTACGTTTTTAAAGAATCGGTGGAAAGACAAATATGGTTATTAAAACCTAAGTTTTAGGGGCTCTGATACTAATTTACCTTTTTCATAGTATTCAAAAAACCATTGATTATTTTTTAGAATAACGACACCATGCGTATCTTCTTTTATTCCGATAAAGACGTTCTTTTGCGATGTATTGAACAAACGCATGATTACTCTTGGTTCACTATCTACAATTTGGAATCCGTTAGCGATCGGTTGGGCAAAGAAAAACAACTCCGGATTATTTTCTGCCACGGTTGTGGGAGATCCAGGAGCATTGACCTCTGGTGCATCTGACGTGACTGTTACCGCAGTAGTTTCGATCGATGAATCATTTTTACCAGTATATTTATAGCTGACTTTGTCAAATGACTTTAGTGCTTCACGTAACGCTTGGTTGTAGGCTAAATTAAATTCTTTGGAACGACTAGAACCAAAATCAGTTTCAAATACGACATTATCTTTACAGTCTTTGAGTTGCAGTTTAACTTTGGTCATGAACATGCCGTTATCAATTACAAGAGAAGCATTCAAGGCAATGCATCTTTTATTGTTCACTTCTTCAGGTATCGATTCATTGCTTAAATAGGTTTTAAAACCATATTTTACAAAAAAAGCCTTGGTCAAGGAATTCAATCGAAATTTATCGTTCTCTTTAAACGATTCGTATTTTGCAGGAACAATGAGGTACTGATAATCGTTAAGACTTTGAGCGAACGCAGGAATTGAAAGAAACAAAACCAAGATAAATAGAAACTTCTTCATTATAGGATAGTTTTTAATTCTAATAAATGTTTAATACTAACGATGGAGTTCTCCGTTTGGATTTCCTTTTCATTAAAGTAGATGGCTTGCATGCCAAAATCTAGAGCTCCTTTTACATCTGCGTCGATGCAATCTCCAATCATGACGGCATTTTCTTTAGTGGCTTTTGCCAAAGATAAGGCATATTCAAATATACCTTTGTGTGGTTTTTTGACTCCGGCCATTTCTGAATTGGTTACCGTTTTAAAATACTTTTGCAGGCCTGAGTGGTACATTTTGCGCTGTTGCACTTCGGCGAAGCCATTAGTAATGATGTGCATATTGTATTTTGGAAGGAGGTACTCTAGCACCTCAAAAGCACCTTCAAAAAGTTGGTTATTATCCGGAAGGAATTCTATATAATCATGTGCTATTTGATCAATAGCTTCATCGGAGATGGAATAGTTTAATTTATCAAAGGATTCTTTTAACCGATTGTAACGCAATTCTTCGTGAGTAATTTTATCTACTTGATATAATTTCCAACAGGCTTGATTGATGGGAATATAAACTTCTATAAAAGCATTGGTATCAATTTCAGGGTATGCTGCTTTGAATATTTTATCAAAAGCTAGTATAGAGTTTTTATCAAAATCCCAAAGGGTATGATCTAAATCGAAGAATACGTCGGTTATGTTGTTCATGTTTATTAAAAAATGCCTTCGTCTTGAAAGCTTAAATATCCATTTTCCGTGATGATTAGATGATCAAGTACTTTGATGTCTAATTGTTCACCGGCAAATTTAAGCTTTTTTGTAATTGCTAGATCAGCATCGCTGGCTTGTAATTTACCTGAGGGGTGGTTGTGGGTTAAAATAACAGAAGTTGCATTGTGCTCTAATGCGGTTTTGAATAAGATTCGGATGTCTACTATCGTCCCTGTAATTCCTCCTTTGGAGAGTTGTCCCTTATAAATTACTTTATTAGAATTATTGAGGTAAAGCACCCAGAACTCTTCGTGAATTAATTCGCCAATAATGGGTTGCATTAGATCGAAAACGGCTTTACTTGACGTTATTTTTGAGTGTTCGATAGCTTCTTCTGCTCTGCGTCTTCTTCCTAATTCGAGGGCTGCTGCTATGGTTACTGCTTTGGCCTCCCCTATTCCTTTGAATTCCATTAATTGCTTTAGGGACAATTTCCCTAGGGAGTTTAGGTTGTGCTCGACCTTGCCAAGGATTCTTTTGCTTAAACCGACAGCGGATTCATTGCGGCTACCCGAGCCTATGAGTATGGCAATTAGCTCTGCGTCACTTAGTGCCGCTTTACCCTTGAGCATGAGTTTCTCTCGGGGCTTGTCGTCTTCTGACCAGTGTTTTATGGAAAAGTTTTGTTCCATACTTTGCAAAAACTATTTACGATTAAACTATTTTATAAAAGTAGGAAATTATATCTAATCTTTTACCTGTACTAATTAATAAATTATTTTCTTTAACTAAAAAATCACCTAACGGTATATCATCAGGTGATTTTTCTATAAACTATAAAAATGGATGTGGATTAGTTGATTAACCCTTTCACCTCATCGAAATTTAGTCCGCCGTAATTTCCTGAACTCATTAGCAGTAGGGCGGCATCGTTTAAATCGTAACTAAAAAGGAAGTCTTTGAATTCTTGAGGCTTGGTATAGATGATTAGGTCTTTTCTTTGAAAGGACTGTGCGATTTGGTCGTAGGTCACTTCCTCTAGTTGCTTAATTTTAACAGCATCGGGAGAATAGAAGACTACGGCTACGTCGGCGGCGTCTAGGGCTCCTTCGTATTCTTTTAGGAATTCGGCATTCAAACTACTGTAGGTATGTAGTTCTAGACATGCTACTAGTTTTCTGTTTGGGTATTGTGCTTTTACGGCTTTGGTTGTTGCAGCTACTTTGCTGGGCGAATGCGCAAAGTCTTTGTAGGCTACTTTCCCTTTTCCTTCGGCTATTTTTTCTAGGCGTTTTGAGGCTCCCTTAAAGCTAGCAATGGCTTCGTAGAAATCGGCTTCATCTACTCCCATGTTTTGGCAGATCCATTTGGCTCCCGCTAAATTATTGAGATTATGTGCACCGAACACTTCGATTGGCATTGGTCCTTCGGGAGTATCTAATAAGGTTGTTCCGTCTTCGACGCTATAAGAAGGTGTTTGGTAGGGCATTCTTCTTATGGTATTGGCCGATTCTTCGGCTACTTTTTTCACGGTCGAATCTTCTTCATTATATACGAGTATACCGCCTTTTGTAATTTGGTTTACAAAGATCTCGAATTGTTCGACGTAATTTTCAAAGGTTGGGAATACATTAATATGGTCCCAAGCGATTCCTGAAAGCAGGGCTATATTAGGTTGGTACAAATGAAATTTGGGTCTTCTATCGATCGGAGAAGATAAATACTCATCTCCTTCTAGCACGATAAAATCGTTATCTTCTGTTAGGTGGACCATGGTATCGAACCCTTCTAGTTGGGCTCCTACCATATAATCCACTTCTATATTGTGGAAATGCATCACATGAAGAATCATGGACGTGATGGTTGTTTTCCCGTGCGACCCTCCTATGACCACTCGAGTTTTGTTTTTAGATTGTTCGAATAGGAATTCGGGGTACGAATAAATCTTTAATCCGAGTTCTTTGGCTTTTAGTAATTCGGGGTTGTCTGCTTTTGCATGCATTCCGAGGATGATGGCCTCGATATCGGATGTTATTTTATCGGGAAACCAGCCCATTTCGATGGGGAGTAAGCCTTTTTTCTCTAGGCGTGATTTGGAGGGTTCAAAAATAGCGTCATCGCTTCCGGTTACTTGGTAACCTTTATTATGTAGTGCCAGAGCTAAGTTGTGCATCGCGGCGCCGCCTATGGCTATGAAATGTGTACGCATTGTAATGGGTAATCAGATTGATATTAATACTTTGTCCAAAAGTACACAAAAAAGTTCAAGAAACTCTTTCCATTTCATTCCTGCTATCGCCGTTAAGCGTTTCTTTTCCCCAAAGAGAAGATACATCAATATAAGTTATTCGATACAATAAACTCTAAAAAACAGACCTTTAAAAGCGAGCAAGGCTGACCCAGTACCGTATTTGTGACACCCTTATAATTATAAAATGGTGGCGCTAATTTACGCAAGCAGCAACTTTATTCCCTTTTATTGAAGGTATCCATCAGTTCTTTCGCTTTTTGGGGCTGCTTTAATTTGTTTTTGTAGAGGTTGGATAAGGCTTGGTAGGTTATTTTGGATCCTCCTATGGCAATGGCTTTGGTATAATTGGCTTCAGCTTCTCTATATTTTTCAAAATACTCGGCGATGTGTCCGTTGGCAAGATAGCCGTCTACTGGAGAAATTTTAAGTAATTGATTAGCATATTTTTTTGCCTTGCGTTCGCTCCCTCCCACTATAGCCGGTAATTGTAAATACAACTCTATCAGTGCCCAACGTGCTTCTATATGATTAGGATTGAGTTGTATTGCTTTTTCGAAAGAACCTTTGATGTCGCCAATCATACTTAAAGCTTTTAACTTATTGGACTCTTTGGCTTTCATTCCGAGACATCCCCCGTACTTATAAAAATAGTTGGCTTCCTTAGGGTTGAGTACTTTTAATCTCCCGTAATAGTTCATAGCGGAGTCCCACAATTTATTGATGCCAGCAATATCACCCAGATATTCTAGGGCTTTCGGATGGTTAGGATTTTGTTTGACTATGCTTTCGAATAGTGCTTTGGCCTCACTATATTTTTCCTGTTGGAACAACTTTTCTGCTTTCACAAAATCGGATTGGGAAAAACTTAGTAGGGGTATTGTTGCAAATAACAGGGCAAAAAGCAGTTTCATACAACGGTTTTGGGTGTTTAGTATCTTGAAACAATTAAAATTCAAAAATAGGTATTAATCTATTTATCTCTACATAATTATAAAAAATAAACGTTTAGATAAAATAGGCAATACATTTCATCTATAAATTGCGTAAAGTACTACATAAAATAGCGTGATTATGCATTTCGTCGATTTTATTTGTCACTTTAACGGTTATTTATGTATGTTTGATACGTCAATTAAAGCATATCATTCATTCAAAATTATTTCAAAAGTTACCAAGACAAGCAGTGCTCTTAGTGCTAGTGGCCTTTATCGCTTCGTAACTCAGCAATTATTTTGATAAAAAGTAGTAAAACAAACAGTGACTAACACCCCCAAAGATGAAAAAAAATTATTTTAACTCCAGACATCAATTTGCCAAGAAGCTGCAAACGCTTGCTTGCAAGACACTACTGTTATTGGTTTTTTTCATTGGCACTGCTAATGCCCAAGTAACAATTACTAAACCGAATTTATCCCTAATTTCATGTACTGGGTACCCCACTGCTTATAACGCACTGGGTAATATTGTTATAACTGAAAATCAGCAGTCGAATTTTTCAACAGGAACCAATGTTACTTTAATTTTGTCGGCTCCTGCCAATTTTGAATTTCAAGTTGGCGTTGGAAGTGTTACCTACGCTTCGAGTAAAAATATTACCGCAGCCACTATAGCGGTTACCGCAACTACAATTACGATTACCTACAGTGTTAACAACACAAACAGAACAGATGTTCTTACCATTAGTGGTCTTCAAGTGCGAGGAATTACTGGAGCGAGTTCAGGTAACATTACAAGAACCGGGGGTACGGGAACGATAAGCGGATGTGTTAACACGAACACCATGACGAATACGTTGACCTCAAGTGGCACAAGTACACCTAGTCAGGCCACGGGATTTACTAATATTTCGAAAACTACAACTACGTTTACTGGATCATTTACCGATATAGCTGATGGCTGTTTAGTGATTCGTTCAACCAGCAGCACACTACCTACCCAACCTGTTGATGGCACTACCTACACCGCGGCAAATATCACTTTGTTGGGATCGGGCTTAACTTTTGTACAATCTTCTGCTGCTACTTCTATTGCCGAAACAGGATTAGTTGGAAATACTAAATACTACTATTTTGTTTACGCCTATAATGACTGTTCAGGAACGTTTTTATATAACACTTCAGGTCCTTTAACGGGCAATGTTACTACTTGTCCAGATGTACCAAATTCGGTTGGAATCAGCACTATAACGCCTACTGGTTTTACGTTGAACTGGGCTTATCCTACTGGAGGCACAGACAATTCAATTACATACGTTGTACGAGTAACTACCGATGCTGCCTATTTAAACAATGTTCCTGGCTCCCCTTTTTCTATTAATGACCCTACAACAACGATAACTGTCAACGGCTTAACCAATAATACTACCTTTTATTACAGAATTGTGGCAAATGGTAACTGTTCTAGTAACTTCGTTACCGGCTCAGTGACGACCTTACTGCCTCCTTGTTCTGCTCCAACGACCCAAGCTAATAATTTAACCGTTGGAACTATAGGTTCCAATGCGATTCCGGTTACTTTTAACCCTGCATTGGCCGATGGTTATTTAATAGTCTATTCAACTAGTCCTACAGCGCCAAGCCAGCCCGTAAACGGCATTACATACAGTGCTGCCAACATAGCAACTTTAGGAAGTGGACTAACCTTTATACAATCCAGTAGTGCTACTACTACTGCTGGTTCAGGATTGTTAGGAAACACTAAATATTATTTTTACATCTATAGCTACAACGGTGGAAGCACTTGTAGCGGACCAATATACAATACTTTGAGTCCGTTAACCGGAAGTGCTACTACTTGTGCGGGTGTACCCAATTCCGTTACCACAGCAGGATTGACCTCAAGCGAGTTTACGTTGAATTGGGCGGCACCTACTGGAGGAAACGAATCGAGTATAACTTATACGGTACAAATTACAACAGATGCTGGTTTTACAATTAATATATTGGATTCGCCTTTTACGATTACTGATCCAACTACTACGCTAAGTTTAGAAGACTTGGAAGGAAATACTACTTATTACTATCGAATATTAGCTAGTAATGGATGTAGTAGTAATTATGCAACTGGCTCGGTTACTACTTTAACAGCACCTTGTGAAGCTCCAGATCAAGCTACCAATTTTAGCAACGGTGCGATTACCTCTTCTACATTCCCAGCTACCTTTTTAGGATCGGCTGATGGATTTTTAGTAGTGCGTTCAACTAGCGCAACTCCTCCTACGCAACCCCTCGATGGCACGATCTATTCTTCAGCAACCATTGGAACTTTGGGCGCAGGATTGACCTTTATGCAAACGGGGAGCTCCACTAATATTTCGAGTACTGGATTAATTGGAAACACCAAATATTACTACTACGTATTTGCCTATACGAATTCTATCCATTGTACTGGAGGACCTGTATATAATGCGGATGGGCCATTGACGGCTTCGGGCACAACTTGTCCTGCTGCTCCAACAGGCATTACCGTAACGGGAACCACAACAAGTAGCTTTACTTTAAATTGGACTGCACCTACAGGAGGTTCGGCATTGCCAATTACTTATACCGTACAAATTACAACAAATCCGGCCTATACGGTTAATATTCCGGGTTCACCTTTTACGGTTACTAGCCCCACTACGACATTGAGTGTCTCAGGTTTAAATTATGGTACGACTTATTATTACCGAGTTTTAGCTAGCAATGGCTGTTCTAGTGCTTATACATCAGGATTTACCACCACTAGTATCACAAATGATAATTGTGCGACAGCAATTGCTTTAACGGTAAACACAACCACTACTTGTATTACATCAACAAACGGAACTACCTACGGTGCCACCCAATCATTAGCGGGATGCTGGGGTACAGCGGATGATGATGTTTGGTATAAATTCACCGCTACGGCCACCTCACATATAGTAACGGTAACACCGTCAACCTTAAATGATGCTATTTTCCAAGTATTCAATAACAGTTGTGCCGGAACAAGTTTAGCTTGTATCGATAATAGTGGCTCTTATTCACCAGAAAGCTCCACAATTAGCAGCTTGACTATTGGAAACACATACTATGTTAGAATCTATAGTTCAGGGTCCTCTGCTGCTTCTCAAGGAAATTTCAACATTTGTATAACAACACCAATAGCCCCTATAAACAATGATTGTAGTGGCGCCTTGAGTTTGACGGTCAACAGCACCACTACTTGTGTATCTAGTACGGTGGGCACCTCGATAAATGCGACACAATCACAAGCAGGATGTACTGGAACGGCTGACGATGATGTATGGTACAAATTTACGGCTACGGCTGCCAGCCATAAAGTAACGGTTAGTCCGATTTCTATGAGTAATGTAGTCTTCCAAGTATTTAGCGGAAGTTGTGCTACATTAAATAGTTTACAATGTATTAATGCGACTTCAGGAAGCAGCATTGAAGCATCTACGGTCGCTGGTTTAACGATTGGCGCTACGTATTATGTGCGCGTTCATAGTTTTAGCAGTGGCTCTGGAAACGGAACGTTTTCCATTTGCATAACCACTTCCTGTAGCGCAGGTCCTGGAAACGGAAGTGGAACCACCACCTGTCCGAATATCATTGCTGGAGCGGCGGGTATGAATGGAGCACCGCCTGCAGCAATAGCCTGTTATGCTACAAACAAGTGTACTAATTTAGAAGCTATTTTCCCAGATTATAATGAAACGACTAGTTATGCCGTTAACCCTATCCCTTATGCGCCGCCGTATCAATATAACTGTTTGGCAAACCCGTTAAGTGTGAATGTGGATGATGTCTGGTCTAATACGATAACCTTGCCGTTTAACTTTTGTTTTTATGGCAACAATTACAACAAAGTATTGATTGGATCGAATGGAGCAATTACCTTTGACATGACTACTTATGCTCCAGGAGGCTATTCCAACTGGTCTTTTGCCAACAATTTGCCAAGCAATACCTTATTCTTAAACGCGATATTTGGAGTTTACCATGATATTGATCCAAGTAAAGGTGGAGAAGTGGGATGGGAATTGATTACTTTAAGTAGTGGATGTCGAGCTTTAGTGGCGGCTTGGAGTGATATTCCAATGTATTCTACGGTATGCAACAGCTCGTTGTATACGGGTATGATGGTTTTATATGAAAACAGTAATGTCATTGATGTTTATATTAAAGAAAAAAATGCTTGTTCTAGTTGGAATGGTGGAAATGCCGTTGTAGGCATTCAAAACGCCAATGCTACCCAAGCGGTAGTTGCTCCCAACAGAAACTCAACGGATGCTGATTGGACGGTGAATGAAGAGGGCTGGAGGTTTAGTCCTTCTGGCGCTTCGGTGGCTTCTGTAAAATGGTACCAAGGCTCTGGCACCAGCGGACCGGTAGTCGGGAATACCGCTGCAATTAGTGTATGTCCAACGGCCCAAACTATTTACACCGCAGAAGTAACCTATTCCTTTTGCAATGGAGTAACCTCTAAACTAACGGCAGAAACTACCGTTTCATTTGCAGCAGGAAAAACGTGGAGCGGAGCGGTAAATACGGATTGGAATAATGCCAACAACTGGACGCCTGCAGGGGTTCCAACGAATGCCGATTGTATTACTATTCCTAATGTAACAAACAAACCTGTAATCTCTGGAACTGGATATAATGCCTACTGTCGAAACTTAACGGTGGCCACAGGATCATCCTTGGAGACTACCTCGAGAAACAATATCGTAGTTAACGATTTTGTTAAGGTAAGTACGGGCGGAATTATTAATTTGAGAGATAGTGCTAGCTTAATTCAAATTAACAACACGGCAACCAATACGGGTAATATTGCTATGGAGCGCACCGCTTATGTAAAAGCTTATGATTATGTATACTGGTCTTCCCCGGTAAAGAGTTTTAACTCGGGTAACATTTCCCCATTGTCACCAAGTGGGTATGTATTTAAATGGAATCCAACAGTAGCGAATAGTAATGGCGGACAAGGAAACTGGGTACAAGGCACTGAGGCTATGGCTGTTGCAAAAGGATATATTGCTATTTCACCAGGCTCCTACAGTTACACTACTCCTTCAGCATTAACGGCAACTTTTACGGGAATACCATACAACGGAATTAGAAAACCTTCCATTTCAAGAGGAAGTTACACGGGAGCAAATTACACAGGAACTAATGGCGCAACCATTACTAATTTAGATGACAATTGGAACTTGATTGGAAATCCTTATCCATCGGCTGTTAGTGCTTTAAGTTTCTTAACGTTGAACACAAATATAAATGGAAATATAAGATTATGGACCCACGGCTCAGCGGTGAGTAGCGCAAATACGAATCCGTTCTATGGCACATTCTCGGCCAATTATAATGTTAATGATTATGTTAGCTACAACGGAACTGGATCAACACCTCCAGGATTTAATGGAAAAATTGCGGCAGGACAAGGATTCTTTGTGGTAATGAATGATGGGGCTGCTAGTAGCAATTATGTTACCTTCAACAACAGTATGCGCAGTGCCGCTTATGACAACAGCCAGTTCTATAAACAAAATTCAAATACAGCAAGCGCTAGTCCAACAACAGAGCCAGAAAAAAACAGAATTTGGTTAAGCTTAGTAGACGCTACTAATCATGAAGCCAACACCTTAGTAGGGTATGTGGACAATGCGACCTATGGTGCGGATCGTTTGTATGACGCCTCCCATAAACCATCTAACACCTTGGGCATTTACTCTTGGGTTAATGACAAGCCCGTAATTATTAATGGCCGACCTACGCCTTTTGACGATGATGATTTTGTAACTATTGGTACCACTGTTCCTTCTTATGGAACCTACAGTATAGGTATTAATCAAGTAGATGGATTATTCACAGAAAATAGTCAAAATATATTCTTAGAGGATACCGAATTACAAGTCATGCATGATTTAAGAGTGGCTCCTTATACGTTTACTGCTACAACAGGCAACTACGAGCACCGTTTTATCTTACGCTATAAAGATACTACGTTGGGTACGGTTAGTCATGAAACCGCTAGCTCTTTTGCATACATTTCAAATCACACTATGAATATAAAGTCTGACGACACTATAAAAGTCACTTATCTCTATGAAATGTCTGGAAAATTAATAGCTACTTATAAACCAAGTGTTGATACCAATCATTTTGAGGTAGAATTCCCATATCAAAACGGCGTTTATTTAGCTACCATAGTAAAAGAAAATGGCGAAAAAGTAGCCGTAAAATTATTAAATTAACAAGTAAGTATGCCCAAAAAACAACCTCTGCTAAGGAAAACTTTTCAGAGGTTTTTATTTATAACTGCCCCAACAACTAGATTCTTATGCATTTTCACAATGTTATATTAAAACTAATTTTAATGCGCTCCTAAAATGGTTCAAATGAAACCTCTTACGCTGCCTTTATGAACTGAAAATCA
>JBJONL010000095.1:0-36932 GCA_046051865.1 Bacteroidota bacterium
CACGATGGCGCGGACTTGCAGTCCGTGCCTAGCTCCAAGTTTTCCATAGAAAGGCCGACACGATGGCGCGGACTTGCAGTCCGTGCCTTAACCATGCCTTAACTAAAATGTACCCATAAAGCGTAGTAAGGATATTTGTTTTGTCCTTAGTTTTTATATTTCTACGAATTGCAACACGATGGCGCGGACTTGCAGTCCGGGCCTAGCTCTAAAAAGAGTGCCATAGAAAGACTCCGCAATTATCTACTGACTTTGCGTTTGTTTTGATGTTGATTTTGGGCACGGACTGCAAGTCCGCGCCATCGAGTGTTTGTATTGATGTTGATGGTATGCACGGACTGCAGGTCCGCGCCATCGGGTCTATCTGCGTTTGTTTTGATGTTGATTTTGGGCACGGACTGCAAGTCCGCGCCATCGGGTGTTTGTCTTGATTTTGATGGTAGGCACGGACTGCAGGTCCGCGCCATCGGGTCTATCTGTGTTTGTTTTGATGTTGATTGTGGGCACGGATTGTAAGTACGTTCCGGCGGCGGCGTTTTAGTGCTGTAAAAAAAAGCTCCGTTAGGAGCTTTTACTTGGGGTTATGAGATGTATTCTTGGTATTCTAGGTTGGTTTCACGGGCGACTTTTCGTTGGTCGCGCGCTAATTCTCGCATAGCTTCTACGCCTTTTCGGGCACAGCGCTTTACTTTGGTTAGACGTGAGGAGAAGTCGGCGAGCTTCTTAACTTCTTCTGGGCTAAGTTTTGGTTTGATTTCTTCCACAAAGGAGGAGAATTCGTGTACTATAGTGCTATTTTGGTCATAATCTTCTTTTAGTTCTCCTAGCAGTTCATCGATTTCTTTGCTGATTTCTTTGCAATGGTCTTCGCTTTTCTTGTGAAGTTCTTCAATGATTTTCTTTTCTCTTTTACCAAAAAGTCCCATAATGATGTTGTTAAAGTTGGTTTAAATGCCAACGTAATCCTCTCAAATATAGGAAATTGTTTTTGAAATGGCGTCAAAATGTTAATAAGTTGTAAGCGAGGTGCTTAATGCATCGCTTCACTCAGGTCTACTTTCTTTTTTCCTTTTTTGACTAGAAGGATGAAGGGAATGCAGAACAGGAATAGTAAGCCTAAGTACAGGAAGATGTCCATGTAGGATAGCACTGTACTTTGTTTGGTCACGCCAAAGTCTAAGATTTTATAGGCTTTCTGAAGCGCTACTTCAGGGCTGAAGCCTTTGGATATTAACCCTCTCTGGAGTGCATTTACTCTATTTTGAACGTTGACTTTGGTAGGGTCTAAATGGGTGATGAGGTTTACGCGGTGTGTTTGCGAGAAGCGGGCAATATAGGTGGTAATGATGGCTATGCCAAAAGAACCTCCAAGCTGGCGCATCATTCCTGTAAAGGCGGCTCCTTCGCCAATGCTCTTGCCTTTCAGGGCAGAAAGCGATAATGTGGTGATGGGTACAAAGAGTAATCCTAAGCCAAGTCCGCGCACAATCAAAGGCCAAAACATGTGTTCTTCGCCGGTATCAGGCGTCATGATATTGTGCATCCAGTACGTGAAAACAAAGAACGCCAGGAAGCCCATAGCAACCATATACGTTTGGGGTACACCACGCTGGATTAGTTTTCCAATCATCGGCATCATGATGGCTACGGTAATGGAGCTTGGGACTAAAAGTAGCCCCGCATCGGTAGCGGTCCATCCTAAAATAGATTGGGTGTAAATGGGTACGATGAACGTGGTTCCGTAGAGTCCGAATCCCATAATGAAACTCATAACAACACCTACTTTAAGGTTACTGTCCTTAAGGACGCTTAAATTCACAATGGGGTGCTTGTAGGTGAGTTCGCGCCAAATGAAGAAGAACAATCCCAATAAACTGATTACTGATAAGGCACAAATGGTGTTGTCGTTGAACCAATCGTCTTGTTGACCATGTTCAAGGATGTATTGTAGTGAACCAATGAAGGCGGAGAGTAAGATGATCCCTAGCCAATCGACTTGGTTAGCTTTGAGTTTTTCGCCGTACTTCGGACTTCTAACAAAAGACAGGGTTAATAAGGTCGCTACGATTCCGATGGGAAGGTTGATGTAAAAGATGTAAGGCCATGAAAAGTGATCTACGAGGTAGCCTCCTAGCGGTGGTCCTAGCGTTGGACCTACAATAACTCCCATGCCATAGATGGCTTGGGCCATACCTCGTTTTTCAAGAGGGTAGCTTTCGGTAATAATGGTTTGCGCGGTTACTAATAAGGCTCCACCGCCAAGTCCTTGGATGAAACGGAAAGCCACAAGTTCCCATATGTTATCGGCATTCCCACACATGAAGGAAGCCACGGTAAAGATGATAATTGAGGCGGCAAAATAGTTACGGCGTCCGAACTGTTGGGACAACCAACTCGTCATGGGTATAACGATTACGTTGGCAATCGCGTAGGCGGTGATGACCCATGCCACATCAGTAAGAGACGCGCCTAGGCTTCCGCGCATGTTGTTGAGCGCCACATTGACAATAGTGGTGTCGACTATCTCCAACAAGGCACACAGGACTGCGGTGATGGTAATGATGGTGCGGCGGAAACCGTATTCAACTAAGTCTTCTTGGACGAAAGCCATATTTTATCGTTGTGAATTTTTAATGGTATCTTATTTTAATAGTACATCTACTTCTACGTTCATACCCGAGCGAAGGAGTTTAAGATTGTCTTGGTTATTGTTTTGTGTGAAATTGATTCGGATAGGCAGTCTTTGTACGGTTTTCACAAAGTTACCGCTAGCGTTATCAGGGGGTAAGAGAGAGAATTTAGAACCCGTAGCAGGGGAGAACGAACTTACTTCGCCTTCGAATTCTTCCCCGGGGAAGGCATCGATTTTGAGTTTTACTTTTTGACCCTCGCGCATTTTGTTGAGTTGGGTTTCTTTAAAATTGGCCACCACCCAAGTCTCTTGGTTGTTGATGATGTAGAACAGTGACTGTCCAGGTTGAACTAGTTGTCCCGCTTGCAGGTCTACCGTAGAGACTTGACCATCAATTGCAGCGGTTACGATCGTGTAGCCTAGGTTGAGGTTGGCCGCATCTAAAGCTGCTTGTGCTTTTTTAACGTTGGCTTCGGCTACGAGAACTTGTTTGTTGCTTACGTTAGTTCGAGCAGAGGCTACGTTTTTTTGGAAGGCTGAAGCTTTTTGTTGGTCTTGTAAGATTAACAATTGGCTTTGAGCTTCTTGTTTAGCTGCTTCAGCTTGTTCGAATTGTTGTTTAGTAATCGAGTGATTTTTGTACAAGTTGTTGTAGCGCTCGAAGTCAGCCGCCGCCCTTCTCAGGCGAATTTTAGCTGTTTCAATACTACCGGAAGCCGACTGCACGTTGGCAGCAGAAACGGACACGTTGGCTTGGGCAGTACCGATGTCGGCTTTGGCTACAGCTAGGTTGTTTTCAGCTACCGCTAAATTAGCTTTAACCTCTTCTAGTTTGACAAGGTAATCGTTGTTGTCTATGACGAACAGTGTATCGCCTTTCTTTACTAGGTCGTTATCTTTTATTAGCACTTTGGTGATGTATCCGCCTACTCTTGGGATGATGGGATTCATTTTTTTGGCCACTTGAGCGTCATCGGTCGTTTCATGAGAAAGCGAATGGACGTATTTGTAACCACCATACGAGAGACCCACCGCTAGTAAAACGATGAAAATGAGGGTGAATTTTTTATTGGTTTGTTTATTTTCCATGGTGTTAGGCTATATTTAGTTTTGAGTGATGTTTAATGAATTGATCAGCTTTCCGCTGGCGAATTGGAGTTCGTAATACTTTTGGGCAATATCGGCTTTTGAAAGCGCTTGGTTAATTTTGGCTTGCAGTTGTTGGTTGTCTGCTTCTAAAAGATCGGTGGTATCGGCTAGGTTATTGTCGTATTTGTCTTTGACGATACGGTAGTTCTCGGAAGCTTGCTCCAGTGCTTTTTCGTACACGGCACTTTGTTTCAGTGAAAGGCTGTAGTTTTCTTTGGCTAGGAATGCCTCTTCTTTGATTTGGTCACTCAGCAGTGTCATTTGGATTTCGGTCTCTTTGGCTTTGCTTTGGGCCAGTTTGACTTGCTTGCCATTTTTAAAGATGTTGGATATATCATAGGAAACGCCCACACCTACATTCATGGCATTAGTCACTGTGAGTACGTTGCTTAAATCAAAAGCGATGTAACCGCCGTTCAGGGACAAGGAAGGATAGTAATTGCTTTTCGCTATTTTGATGCCACTTTCCGCTGCTGCTTTCCTCATTTCCATGGCTTTAAGGTCATTTCGTTCCCCAGAAGTTGCCGAGCTTAGATTGCTTTGCATGTCCTTTTTGATTGCTTCTATGTCAATCTCGACGCTAGTGGTTTCAGGCAGTTTTAGTAACAACGTTAGCCGGTAGTTGGCAATCGCTGTATTTTTTTTAGCATTGTCTAGTGATAATTGAATGCTTGCTTGTTGTAATTGCGCTTTGAGCAGGTCGTTGCGTGCTATCAGTCCGTTTTCCTCCATGGCTTTGAAATCGTTTACACGTTGCTCGGCGGTTTTAAGATTGTCGGCCATCAGGTCGGTTAACTGTTGGGCCTTATATAAAGCAGAGAACAGTGATACTACCTCAAGGCCTATTTCCTCTTTAGAATGCTTTTCTGAGAACGTTTCAGCTTTATATATGCTCTTGGATGCTTCCATGCTGTTTTTTAGCTTAAAACCATTAAAAACTGGCAAAGAGGCATTTACTTGGCCTAAGACTAGTTGGTCAATCTTCAATGGCGCTGCAGTAGAACCACTGCCTGAACTGCTGCTGGACTGTAGGTTGGAATCCACATGGGCACTAGATAAGCGCAAGTATTGACCGGCAGCCTTTAGGCTAGGGTACTGGTTGTTTTTTGTGGTTTCCATCTCGAGTTGGGAACTCGTTACTTTGGTTTTGGCAAGTGCGGCAGCATCGCTAGTGGTGATTGCGATCTCAACCGCTTCTTTCAGCGTGAGTAGTTTTTTTTCTTGCGCCCGACTTTGGGTAAGGACTAAGAGGAGCAAGGGGATGAGTATGGGTTTAATTCGCTTCATAGACTAGCAATGCTTTGATGGTTTTTTGAATGTGTTTTGTGAGGGTAGTCGAGATATAATGATCGTATGCCTCTTCTGAGGTAAGTTTTAGAATGTTTTGATAAAGCGGTTTGTTCATATGGAACTGGAAATAGGTACCCATGATGACAGGAGGGAGGAGGTCGACATTAATGTCTTTTTGGAATTCCCCCGAATCTTGCCCTTCTTTTATGATGTTTCTAAACGTTTCAAGGTTGCTGCGTTTCATTTCGGTGAAACTGTCAAAATTGAGTTCTCTTTTCTTAGTAGAGAATTCGAAATGTACTATTTGATAAATGCGACGATTTTCGTTGATGCGACTGATGTAGAGTTGGACTAGTTTGTCTACTTTTTCAAAAGGAGGAAGGGTTTCGTTATAAATGCTTTCCAGTTGGATGCGCATGTCAGCGATTCGGTTTAGGACTATGGCTTCTAGTAGTTTTTCTTTGGAACCAAAGTAATAAGAGATCATGGCGATATTAATGTTGGCCATTTTAGCGATGTCCCGAATTGAAGTGCCGTCAAAGCCTTCTTCGGCAAACAGCTTTTCGGCGACATGGAGTATCTCGATTTGCTTATCGTTAAATTCAGTCATTGTAGAGGTTTGTTCAGTCGACAGCAAAGTTAAACAATTGTTTAGATTAAACGTTTGTTTAATTGCTATTTAACACTGATTTAATGTCAGAAGTAAGTATAGAGATATTCTATAGTAAATGATTAAAGAGCTTTAAATTAGTATTTTATTTGTCTTTATATAAAGTAAAGCTATTAATTTTTTTAAAAGCTTTATCCTAGAAGCCAATTTTTCAAAATCAACTGTCCTTGCGGGGTTAGGATGCTTTCGGGATGGAATTGCACCCCTTTCACGTCGTGGATTTGGTGTCGGATTGACATGATGTTGCCGTCTTCGTCGAGGGAAGTTACTACGAGTTCGTTCGTTATACTCAGTGGGTTTATGGCCCAAGAATGATAATGTCCGGCTTCAAAAGGGGAACTAATATCTCGGAACAAAGTCTCTGTGTCGTCTTTTATAGTTACTTTCGAAGAAACACCGTGAAGTACTGGTTTTAAATTAATTAAGGTTGAATTAAAAACTTCTGCTATGGCTTGTAAACCCAAGCAAATGCCTAGGATGCTTTTGGTTGCAGCATAGGTGGTTATTGTTTTTTTTAGAAGTCCGGCGTCATCGGGTAACCCAGGTCCAGGCGACAATAAGATTTTGTCATACGTCTCTAAATCGGCTAGTTCAAATTCGTCGTTTCTATATACGATGACAGCGGCGTCTAGTGCTTCTAGGTAATGCACTAGGTTGTAGGTAAAACTATCGTAGTTATCAATGACGGCTATTTTGATCATGAGGCGCGGGTCGTTTGAGTTGCAAAGATGGCTATTTTTTTAAAACAATAAACCCCGAAAAGTACTTTTCGGGGTTTCGCTTTTCATAGCAATTGTTCCTAGGAATTAGAACTGTAGGTTAACAGTTAAATCGAAATCATCATTGATCGTTTTGTCACCAAGGTTGTCAAAGAAGCTTCCAGAACCATATTTAATACCATATTTAGTTCTGTTTATTTTTAAAGCAGCTGTTGCTGTATTGTCTTTAGTTGTTAAATCAAACGTTACTGGGTTAGTAATTCCTTTGATTGTTAAATCAGCCGTTACGATGTAAACACCATTTCCTTTAGCAGCGATTTTAGTGAATTTTAAAGTAGCTGTTGGGTTTTTCTCCGTACCAAAAAAATCTTCTGATTTTAAGTGACCGTTTAACTTTTCTTTCCAATCTCCAGACAAGTCTGTTGATGTTAAAGAAGTCATGTCCACGGTAAAGTTACCACCAGCCACTTTTCCTTTTTGGAATAGTAACATACCTTCTTTGAAGTTTACAGTACCAGAGTGTTCTCCAGTTACTTTTTTACCTAACCAGCTGATGGTGCTTTTCGCGGCGTTGATTTTTTTGTTTTGAGCAGTAGCTATGGTAGCAGTAAAAGCTAGAACTAATGCAAGGGCAATTGTCTTTAAGTTTTTCATTTTAAAATTGTTTTAGGTTATTGATTATAATGTAATAAATAGTTCTTCGTTTGATTTACGTACTTTGGCTTGGTGTTGTGTAGCGTCTTCCTCGTGACGGTAACCTACAGCAGCTACTAAAGCAGCATTAAGATTTAGTTTGTCCAAGCCTAAAATTTCATTGTACTGCGCCGGTACAAACCCTTCCATTGGGGTAACGTCAATTTTTAATTCGGCTGCTGCATTTAATAGGTTGCCAAGTGCAATATAGGTTTGTTTAGACGTCCAGATGCCTTTAACATCTTCGGGCATTGAACCTACAGCGCCCTTCATATAGTCACCATAGCCTGTTAAAGCTTCAACTGGGACATTTCTAGTTTCAGAAACATTTTTAATGTAAGCATCCACGTCAGCATCAGTTACCGTCGTTTGGTTGGCAAATACAATCAAATGTGAAGCATCTACGATTTGGGTTTGTCCCCAAGAAGCAGGTTGTAGCTTTGCTCTCAACTCAGTATTGTCAACGATAATTACTTTGTATAATTGAAGTCCAAAAGAAGAAGCCGATAAGCGGATTGCTTCTTTTAAAGTATTTAAATCTTCGTCTGATACTTTTTTTGTTGTATCAAATTTTTTGGTTGCGTAACGCCATTTGGCATTTTCGTTAAAATTACTCATAGCTTGTTTTTAAAGGATTTTTGTTCTATATTTTTCTAATAAAGTATTTAATGCTTGAAGTTCTTCAGTGTTTAGGTTGGAGGCAAAAAGTTGTTCGTGTTCGTTAATTTTAGGGTCCAATTCGGCTAGTATGTCTAAGCCTTTTTGGGTAATTAATACTTCTATTTTTCGGCGGTTTTCGGGGCACACTTCGCGAGTAACAAAATCTTTCAAGAGTAACTTGTCGATTAAGCGAGTCGTGTTGCTGCTTTTAGCTAGCATGCGCTCTTGGATAATGCACATGTTGGCTGGATTCCCCTTTTGTCCTCTAAGAATGCGTAATACATTGTACTGCTCTCCTGAAAGGTCATAGGGACGCAGGATCTCCACAAACTTATCATTGATTACATTTTGTGTATACATAATGCTTAGGATGGCTTTTTTAGCATCGTCCATGATCACATTTGATTTTATGACTTCTTCTATCTTCATTATTACACATACAATATTTGTACGTACAAATGTAATATGTTTTATATTTGTATATACAAATGTTATGTTATTTTTTTGTTAAATTACGGGTATAGGGGTGCGTGAGATGGTTTAGAGTTTCGAATTTCTTGACTTTCTACTTTTTTCTTTAAAGTTTATTCCAAAACAAATACCTTTGTTTTCCTAATACAAAGACTATGAATTTAGCACAACAAGACTGGATTGAACAACTTACTGCTGATACCAATGCAGTACTACTCGATGTGAGAACAGCGGAGGAATGCAGTGAAGGTATTATACCAAACTCCCATAATATTGATATTTATAAAGGACAAGGATTTATCTATGAAGTCGATACTTTGGATAAAACCAAGAACTATTATGTGTATTGCAAAGCGGGTGGAAGAAGTGCACAAGCCTGTGCGGTGATGAACCAATTGGGTTTTGAAAATACCTTTAACCTAGAAGGTGGTTTTATGCAGTGGCAAGGTGAAGTAGCCTTTCCTGAGTAATCTTTTTTTGAGACTTTTGTTCTAACGAACTAATAGAAGCACCCCACGGCTTTATGAAGAAATCGATCGTAGTACTCGCGCTTGTCACTTTGTTTTCCTGCAAATCAGGCTATCTTGATTCGAAGAAATCTCCTGTAGTATTGGATATTACAGCTGAGCAAGACGCTAATGCCATTGTGAACCTAAAGAATTACAGTAGTGATTTTGTATACGACATGAAATATGCTACTCCCGATAATTTTTTGAAAGAGTCGGTTTATCCTTGCCAAGAATGTTTCTTAAGGGTTAAAACAATCAAGGCCTTACAAGAAGCTAATGCTGATTTTATAGCGAAAGGGTACCGAATAAAGCTATTTGATTGTTATCGTCCGAAGGCCATCCAAAAAAAGATGTGGAAGATTGTTCCCGATGCCAATTATGTGGCTAATCCTAAAAAAGGCTCTATCCACAACAAAGGAGGAGCAGTTGATATTACTTTAGTCGATTCACTTGGTGTCGAACTAGATATGGGGACTACGTTTGATTTCTTTGGTGCGCAAGCCAGCCATAACTACCAAAATTTATCGGAACAAATATTGGCCAACCGAAAGCTGTTAAAAGACATTATGCTACAGCACAATTTTAAATCGTTTGACTCAGAGTGGTGGCATTACAATTTGGTCAATAGTGGGTTGGATAAGGTATCCAACTTAAAATGGAAGTGCGAACCTTAATTCTCTAGGCATTTCAAATAATCCATGAAGTACTTTTCAGGTTCGTATTTGGTCTTATCAAGCTCTGAAAGAAAAACGGTTTTAAAAGGATAATCAATCGTTTCTCCCACAAACTTCACGCGCATGTAGGTGACGGGCGATTCTCTTAAATCCGCAAAGTTTTCTTTGGTAAATAAGAACGTTCCACTCATGATGCGATTGTTTCCGTTTTTATCATCCCGAACTAGTGTCCCACAGGTATCATTGCTATGGTAAATCAAGGTTACGATTTTGCCATTATTGAGTTGAAGATAAATCTTGCTGTCGGCATCAAAGCAATTGGCACTAATGAACTCACTACTACGCGTTAAAAATTGAACTTCAAGACCTAAAATACCGTTGTTACTCGATAGTGCAAAGAAGATGTTGTTGGAGTTCCCCGCAAAACTGCGTTCGAAGATCATTTGTTGTTTAAGTGCTTTATAAGTGCCCAAACTGTCTTTTACATCCGAGTCAATTTCGCATGGCTTTTGGGCTGTTGCTGCCATAGAAAGTAAAAACGTCAAGGCTACAAGCAATTTTTTCATGGTATTATTTTTTGGTGCAAAGTAAAACTATTTTCTCGTTAGAATTAGCGGTAGTAAAGAAACAATAGCGTTCGCCTCCTTCTTTGATTTTCCATTTCTTGCGAATCTGTTCTACCGTATCGGGAAAGTTGCGGGTGGTAATGTTAGTTTTTTGGTTTTCGAACCTAGCCTTCATCTCTTTTTTGGTATACTCTACTACAGTCTCGATAGTAAATACCCTGCCGGGAAAAGTGATCAATGCCTCTGATGTATATAAATGGGAGTGGGGATGTAGCTTGTCTAACCCATAAAAAAAAGCCACTTCGTCAAAACCTCCCGATTTCATAATGGCTGCATTAGGTTCGTACAAGTAGCGCTGTGGCTGGGCATAAGTCACCGTTTCCTTGAGGTCGTGCTGCACAAACGAAAAGGATTCAACGCTCTCTTTTTTAAGATTGGCTGTACTAAGAGTAACCGGACCGTCATATCCCTTTTCTAGCACCCACAACAATTCTTTCATTTCATTGTCCAAGGCCACAAGATGAATGGCTTTAACATTTTTCAATTCGCTTAATCCAGCTGAGAGATCTAGAATAGGAGCGGTTTTGATAAGGATGTTGGCCGAATATTCCCAATAAAAATCGAGTAGATCAGGCACATTGGGCAAACAATCTTGTAGCATAAACACCTTGCCTTTACGGTCGTTCCTTCTAGAGGGGTCTATATAAATCCAATCAAATGGTTGGTTTAATTCTTTTAAAACAGCAGTGCTATCTCCCTGTTGGCACTGAAGGTTGGTCAAATTAAGTTGGATACTATTATGTGCTACAAGGGCCGAGAGTTCGTTATTGATTTCGCAATGAACCACCTGCGGTAGCTTTTGAGCAAAATAGTAATCGTCTACACCAAAACCTCCCGACAAATCAATCAGACTTGTTCCCGAAACCAAATTGGCTTTATAAGCTGCTGTTTTCTCAGAAGAGGTTTGTTCAATAGATACTTTACTAGGATAGAGGATATTGGTTGTTTGAAACCAAGTCGGTAATTTGCTTTTGGCTTTTTGTTTAGCCGCTATTTGGTTTAAGATTTCAACCCATGCTACTTCTGGAAAAGGATTTCTTTGAAAAGCTAATTTAGCGATGTCTTCATTCAGCGAAGTTTCGATGAATTGTTGGATTTCGATATTTAGAAGTAGGAGATTCAAGGAAGTTAATTCTTGAAGATGTAATTTAAAATATTAGCACCCATTTTCAATGCTTTTTCGCGTACCTCTTTTGGGTCATTGTGTACTTCAGGATCTTCCCAGCCGTCTCCTAAATCACATTCAAAAGTGTAGAGCAACACCAAGCGATTGTCTATGAAGATACCAAAGGCTTGGGGGCGTTTCCCATCGTGTTCGTGAATTTTAGGTAAGCCGCTGGCAAACAAGTTTGGCTTTTGAAAAATAGGATGATTGGCCGGAATTTCAATCAAATCATTATTGGGGAAGATGCGTTTGATTTCTCGGCGGATGTATTGGTCCATACCATAATTGTCATCGGCATGTAAAAAGCCTCCAGAAATCAAATAATTTCTCATATTAACAATCTCAGCATCGCTAAACACCACATTACCGTGTCCGGTCATGTGAACGAAGGGATAGGAAAATAACTCGGGACTTCCCGGTTCTACGGTTGCGGGTTTGGCTTTAATGTTGGTATTTATGGTTTGATTTGCGTATTTAATCAAATTGGGAAGTGACGTAGGATTTGCATACCAATCTCCACCACCATTGTACTTCAATAGGGCAATTTCTTGGGAACGTCCTAAGGAGGTTATGAGCAAAAAAAGGAAAAGAATTTTTTTCATAAAAAACATAAAAGGTTAAGCTTCGTTCTTAAAAACCACACTGTGACAAGCTACTACGGCAGCAGTTTCTGTGCGTAATCTTGTGGATCCCAAAGATACAGGAATAAAATGATGCTCAAGGGCTAATTGAATTTCTTTAACAGAAAAGTCTCCTTCCGGGCCGATTAAAATAAGAACATCTTGATTGGTTTGTAATTCATTCTTGAAGGAGCGTTTATCGGTTTCATCGCAATGGGCAATGAATCGTTGGGTTGTTTTTTGGGCGGTAACAAACTCTTTAAAAGTTTGAGGTTCGTTGAGTTTAGGCAGGCTGTAGTGCAACGATTGTTTCATCGCACTTTCCACAATTTTCTGAAAACGGTCTATTTTAATTACTTTGCGTTCCGAATGCTCACAAATGATTGGGGTGATTTCCTGAATTCCTATCTCGGTGGCTTTCTCCAAAAACCATTCATAGCGTTCGTTCATTTTGGTAGGTGCCACGGCAAGATGTAGATGGTATGGTTGGGCCTCTTGCTTTTCGAAAGAATTAATTTTTACCGTGCATTTGTTGTCAGAAGCAATTGTTATCTCTGTGCTGAAAAGTGTGCCTAAGCCATTGGTCACATGCAACACATCGCCTTCTTTTTTGCGTAAGACTTTGATGATGTGCTTGCTTTCTTCTTTGTTAAAAACAAAAGTATTGGCCTCTTCTGCTATCGCAGGGTTGTAGAATAATTGCATATTAAAACTCAATTCGGGCTTTAGAAACCACATCGTTATCGGCGAACTTATCGGCTAAATACTTCTCGTACCCCACGATGCCTATCATGGCTGCGTTATCGGTAGTGTACTCAAATTTAGGGATAAAGGTTTTCCAGCCGTATTTTCCTTCGGCTTCTTTCAACGTCTTACGAATGCCGGAGTTAGCCGATACCCCGCCGCCAATAGCTATTTGGGTGAGTCCGGTTTCGATTACGGCCAATTTCAATTTATCCATTAAGATTTCAATAATCGTATGTTGTACCGATGCACAAATGTCGGCTTTGTTTTCTTCAATAAAATTTGGATTCTCAGCGAATTGCTTCTGCACAAAATAAAGGATTTGTGTTTTGAGTCCGGAGAAACTAAAATCCAATCCGTCTACTTTAGGTTTGGTAAAGGCATATTTTTTAGGATTTCCCTCCTTAGCAAATTGGTCAATCAAAGGTCCACCTGGATAAGGAAGTCCCAATATTTTTGCGGTTTTATCAAAGGCTTCTCCCACTGCATCATCGGTGGTTTCGCCTATAATTTCCATGTGGAAAAAATCATTGACTTTCACAATTTGGGTATGCCCTCCTGAAATGGTTAAAGCTAAAAAAGGAAAACTTGGTTTGTCGAACCCTTCTTCAGTAATGAAATGCGCTAAGATGTGGGCATGCATATGGTTGACCGCTACTAATGGGATGTTTAAGGCTAATGCTAACGATTTGGCAAAAGAGGCGCCTACTAGCAAAGAACCCATCAAGCCTGGGCCCTGAGTAAACGCTATAGCGGAAAGTTGCTCTTTGGTTATTCCAGCTTTTTTCAACGCCACGTCTATAACGGGCACAATGTTTTGCTGATGGGCGCGCGAAGCCAATTCAGGGACAACACCACCATATTCTTCGTGAATGCTTTGTCTGGCTACTACGTTTGAAAGTACTTTATCGTTGCATAAAACAGCAGCAGCAGTATCGTCACACGAACTTTCAATGGCCAAAATAAAAACTTCTTCAGGATGCATAAAAGGCACGAATTTTGAGTTATATTTGACAGTCGAACTAGAAAATCAAATATAATAGATTTTTACAAAGGTAATTTTCTTTCCCAAGTCAAAATAATAATTGGAAAAAAATAAGACAAATAACGCGTTTATAAAATTTAGAAGAATAACACTTCGTACCCTAGCAGTACTATTGTTGCTGTTACTTCTCACTAGTATAGCGCTTACCTTGCCTTTTGTACAAACAAAAATTGCCCAATACGCCACTGAGAGAATCAATAAGGATTACGGGACCAATATCAACATAGATCAAATCGCTGTTACTGTTTTTGGGGGCGTAAAGATTAAAAAATTACTCATTCGAGACCATCACGAGGATACGCTTATTTATTCCAATCGCATTAAAACCAATATACTTGACGTCAATAAATTAATCAATGGGAAGTTGCTTTTTGGCGACATACGGTTTGATAATTTTTACCTTCAAATCAAAACATACAAAAAGGAAAAGGAAACTAATTTAGATTTGTTCGTAGCGGCTTTTGATGATGGCAAACCTGGCAGTGGTAAGTTTTTAATGAAATCTAAAAACATCTACCTTAAAGAGAGTCGTTTTGTAATGCTAGATTTCAACCGAGCGAATCCTAAGGATGTTGATTTTACGAAGCTAAATGCACACCTAAAAGATTTTATGATTAAGGGACCCAATGTTTCGTCAAATATTGCTGCGATGTCCTTCAAAGACCACCGTGGTGTATTTGTAGAAAATTTAATCTCGGATTTTGCTTATACAAAACATGATATTACACTTAATAAGCTTGAAGTAACTACCAAAGAATCTTTTTTAAGAGGGAATGTAAAATTGATTTACAACAAAGATAATCGCGATTTTAGTAATTTCAATAATCGTGTAAAATTTGATATAAAACTAGATAGTGCTGCGCTATCTTCGAATGATATTCGTTATTTTTATAGTGAGCTAGGTAAGAATCAAAAGTTCTATCTGAATTCCAAAATCAAAGGAACGCTTAATAATTTTTATGCAACCCAACTCTATTTGCAAGACCGTAAAAGAACTTTAATTAGAGGGAATGTTAATTTCAGAAACCTTTTCCCAAGAGCTCCTGGTGCTTTTTATATGAAAGGGGATTTCAAGAAGATTGCCTCTAATTATACTGATCTAACTAAGTTGTTGCCTAACGTCTTAGGGAAAAAGTTGCCCACGTCTTTATCGAAATTAGGTCAGTTCAATTACACTGGTAGAGCGGAGGTTACGCAGGAGTATATTACTACTAATTTTGTTATGAACACGGCCTTGGGAATTGTGGAGTCTGACTTACATATGTCCAACTTAACCAATATTGATAATGCCGAATACAAAGGAAAAGTTATCTTGGATGGTTTTGATATAGGTGCCATAATGAATGACAATACCATTGGAAAAGTTAGCCTTGACTTGGATGTAGCAGGAAAAGGCTTTACCAGAAAATATCTTAATACAACTTTTGTCGGTGACGTTTACCAACTCAAGTATAATGGCTACAATTACAGCAAAATTATCGTTGACGGTAGCTTCAAAGAACCAATGTTTAAAGGTAAGTTTTATGTGAACGATCCTAATCTATTTATGGACTTCAATGGGACCGTCGACTTGTCTAAAAAGGAAAATATTTACGATTTTCAATCCAAAATTGATTATGCTAACTTAGTGAAGTTAAACTTCATAAAAGACTCGATATCGGTTTTCAAGGGAGATATCGTGGTCAATGCTAGTGGGAATTCTTTGGATAACTTAAAAGGCGAATTGTTATTGTCGAATGCTTCTTATCAAAACAAAAAAGGGCAGTACTTTTTGGATTACTTAAAAGTGAATTCTAGTTTTGACGCAAGCGGAGAAAGAAACATCAGCATCAATTCACCCGATGCCATAGAAGGGGCTGTGATAGGTCGTTATAAATTCAACCAACTCCAAAAGATGGTTGAGAATTCCTTAGGAAGTTTTTATGCCAATTACCGACAAAATAAAGTGTTGCCCAACCAATACCTTAAATTTGACTTTGCCCTCCATAGTAAAATCATTGAAATCTTTAATCCCGATATTTCCTTAGCTCCTAATACGATGTTGAAAGGGAATATCAGTTCGGAAACCAAAAACTTCAAACTCGATTTTAATTCTCCTCAAGTGGTTGCTTACAACAATACTTTTGATAAGATTTTAATCCAAATCGACAATAAGAACCCGCTTTATAATGCTTATGTCCAAATGGATTCTATTAAGACTAAGCGCTATAAAGTGAGGGATTTTAGTATGATTAATACCTTCTCTAACGATACGTTACATTTCAGAACAGAATTTAAAGGAGGGAAAAGAGGCAATGACTTTTACAACTTGAATTTATACCATACCATTAACAAGGATAACAAAAACGTTATTGGGTTTACTAAATCAGAGTTGCAATTCAAAGACTACTTGTGGTTCTTAAATGAAAAAGAAGGGACAGAGGACAACAAAATTGTATTTGATAAAAAACTAAAAAACTTCTCTTTCAACAACCTTATGCTTTCCCATGGAGAGCAAAAGATTAATTTTATGGGGTATTGGAACGGGAAAAAAGATAAGGACTTAGAACTCACCTTTGATAAAGTTAACTTGAACAAAGTCACCCCGGATGTGGAGAAATTCCAATTTGACGGCAAACTGAATGGAAAAGTGAATTTCAAACAAACTAATGAAGTATTCCAACCCACTTCAACGTTACGAATAGATAGTTTGCAAGTTAACAACATTGCGCTTGGCGAAATGAATTTAGACATCAAAGGGGATGAAACCTTAAGTAAATTCCATCTAAACTCCACTTTAGACAATAAGAACGTAGAGTCGTTTAGAGCAAGCGGGGATATTTCAGTGATTGACAATCAAACCTTACTCGACATTGATTTGAATTTTGACAAATTCAATTTGGGCGTACTAGGAAAGATTGGTGGAGATGTCATCACCAATATCCGCGGTTTTGCATCTGGTAGTGCCAGAATCGATGGGAATGTTAATGAGTTGGATTATAATGGACGACTCTTTGTCAATGAGGCCGGACTCACCATTCCGTATTTGAATACCGACTATGTTTTTGACAATAGCTCTATTGTAGATGTGACTGAGAATAAATTCATCATCAGAGAAACCAATATTACCGACACAAAATTTGATACCAAAGGAACCCTTAGCGGCTTCATTAAACACAAACAATTTGGAGACTGGCAATTGGATTTGTCGGTCGCTTCCAAACGTTTATTAGCACTAAATACCACGGACCATGAGGATGCTGCTTATTACGGTAAAGCTTATATGAATGGTTCGGCTACTATAAAAGGACCTACTAGTGGCTTGATGATTCGTGTGGACGCTGAATCGGCTAAAGGAACGGATATTAAAATTCCGATTAACGATGCAGAGGCCGTTCAAGAAAGCAGCTACATTCATTTCCTGACACCACTGGAAAAAAAGAAAAAGAATAACAACGCAGTAGCGGTTTCTAAAGACTACCACGGATTAGAATTGGAATTCAATTTCGAGATTACAAATAATGCCAATATAGAGGTAATACTTAATCGAGAATCCGGCCACGGAATGAAAGGTAAAGGATACGGTACGTTGTTGTTCCGAATCAATACCTTGGGTAAATTCGAAATGTGGGGCGATTTCATTGCGCTAGAAGGAACCTATAATTTTAAATACGGCGGCTTAATCGATAAGAAGTTTGATGTTAAAAAAGGTGGCTCAATAACTTGGACCGGAGATCCTATGGCAGCCAATTTGAATTTAGAAGCCATCTATACAACTACAGCCAATCCGGCGGTACTAATCAATAATGCCTCCTTTAATAAGAAGGTAGATGTTAACGTTACCATAGCAGTAAAAGGGAATTTAGCAAGTCCGGAGCCCGATTTTAATATTAGTTTTCCAACGGTAGGAAGTTCGTTGCGCTCCGAAATTCAAACACAATTAGACGACAAAGACAAAAGACAAACACAAGCCCTGGCCTTATTGTCGTCCAACACCTTCCTCAGTGCAGAAGGGGTAAGTCAATCGCAACCAAGCAATTTGTTGTTTGAAAAAGCCAGTAGCTTGTTTAATGATATCTTTGCTGGAGATAACGACCAGTTAAAATTGGGGATTGACTATGTAACGGCCGACCGAACACCAAACCAGCAAACGGATGGTCGATTTGGAGTTTCAGTAACATCCAAAATTAACGACCGTATTACGGTAAACGGTAAAGTAGGAGTGCCAATCGGGGGTATAAACGAATCGACCGTTGTGGGAGATGTCGAAGTGCAGTATCGAGTAAACGAAGATGGAACTCTAAATTTAAGGGTGTTCAATAAAGAAAATGATATTACCTATATCGGACAAGGTATTGGGTATACACAAGGTATCGGGATTTCATATGAAGTTGATTTTGATACCTTTAAAGAATTGGTTAACAAAATCTTTAAAAACGCTAAGCTAAATAAAGTTAAAACGACTACAAGCACTGACGTACACGATTCTACTCCAGTTCCTGATGATATTAATATGGTCAATAAGAAGGAAGAGGACAAGAAGAAAAAGAGCGATATAGCTCCAAATACCGATGCAATTCCTACTGATGATTAAGCAATTCACTTTGCTTCCCTTATAACAAATCAAAAACTTATCAACGAAAACGTTTGAATTTCCATTGTTTTACTAATATAGTAATAATATGGAATAAATAATGGGACTTCTTTGCTAATTTTACATTTTAATATTGAAAAAATGTCTAAAACCATAAAAAAAATAGGAGTCTTAACATCAGGAGGTGATTCTCCAGGTATGAATGCTGCCATTCGTGCTGTGGTAAGAACTTGTGCCTACCACAATATCGAATGTATCGGGATATATAGAGGCTATCAAGGTATGATAGAAGGTGATTTTAAAGAAATGGGTCCGCGTAGTGTAAATAACATCGTGAACAAAGGGGGGACCATTTTAAAATCGGCTCGTTCCAAAGAGTTCATGACCCAAGAAGGCCGGCAAAAAGCGCACCAAAATCTAGTGAACGCTGGAGTTGATGCCTTAGTAGTGATTGGCGGCGATGGTTCGTTTACGGGAGCCGAAGTATTCAACGAGGAGTATGGCTTTCCAGTAATGGGGATTCCAGGGACGATTGACAACGATATTTTTGGAACCAGTCACACCTTAGGTTATGACACTGCATTGAATACAGTGGTGGAAGTAATCGATAAAATTAGAGATACGGCTAGTTCTCACAACCGCTTATTCTTTGTTGAGGTAATGGGTAGAGATGCCGGACATATTGCTTTAAATGCAGGTATAGGTGCAGGAGCTGAAGAAATTTTGATCCCTGAAGAAGACCTTGGTTTAGATCGTTTGCTTGATTCCTTAAAGAAAAGTAAAGCATCTGGTAAATCATCTAGTATCGTAGTGATTGCCGAAGGCGATAAAATAGGCAAAAACGTATTCGAATTAAAAGACTATGTAGAAGCCAACTTACCGGAGTATGATGTCAGAGTATCCGTGTTAGGACACATGCAACGGGGAGGAGCCCCTTCTTGTTTTGACAGAGTATTGGCCTCTAGGTTAGGAGTAAAAGCGGTAGAGTCATTACTTGAAGGTAAAACCAATTTCATGGTAGGATTGATTGCCGATAAAGTAGCCCTTACGCCTCTTGAACAAGCTATCAAAGGCCACTACGAAATTGATAGAGAATTACTGAGAGTATCAGACATCATGTCAACCTAATTGTTGTTATAACGATAAGAAAGTTAATAAAGTAAATAATCGGCATAGAGCCTAAAGCAAAAATAAAATGTCAAAAGTAAAATTAGGAATTAACGGTTTCGGTAGAATAGGAAGAATTGTTTTTAGAGAAACCTATAATAGAGATAATGTAGAAGTAGTTGCCATCAATGATTTATTAGATGTTGATCACTTGGCATATTTACTAAAATACGATTCGGTTCACGGTCGTTTCGCTGGAAAAGTAGAAGTGAAAGACGGTAAACTTTACGTAAACGATAAATACATCAGAGTTACGGCGGAAAGAGACCCGAAACTAATCAAATGGGACGAAGTTGAGGTGGACGTAGTAGCGGAAAGTACTGGAATCTTCACCACGTTAGAAACAGCTCATGCACACATTGAAGGTGGTGCTAAAAAAGTAGTAATTTCGGCTCCATCAGCAGATGCGCCAATGTTTGTAATGGGAGTAAACCACACAGAAGCTAAAGCTAGTGACTTAATCGTTTCTAACGCTTCTTGTACGACCAACTGTTTAGCACCTTTAGCTAAAGTAATCAACGATAACTTCGGAATTGTAGAAGGATTAATGACGACTGTGCATGCTACAACTTCAACGCAAATGACGGCCGATGGTCCTTCTAGAAAAGACTGGAGAGGTGGACGTGCTGCTAGTGTGAATATTATCCCATCATCAACGGGTGCTGCTAAAGCAGTAGGTAAGGTAATCCCTGAATTGAATGGTAAACTTACAGGAATGTCGTTCCGTGTCCCTACAGTTGATGTATCTGTAGTGGATTTAACCGTTAAAGTGGCTAAAGAAACGTCTTATGAAGAAATCATGGCAGTCTTGAAAAAAGCTTCTGAAAACGAATTAAAAGGAATCTTGGGCTACACTGAAGATGATGTCGTTTCTCAAGATTTTGTTTCAGATAAAAGAACCTCAATTATTGATGCTAAAGCCGGAATCGGACTAAACTCAACGTTCTTTAAATTGGTGTCTTGGTATGATAACGAATACGGTTATTCAAGCAAACTAATTGATTTATCAGTGCACATTGCTGGCCTAAAATAAATTGTAAATAAAAAAATCCCGTTACATTTGCTGTGACGGGATTTTTTATTTTCCTGACTAAACTAAACCAAAAAAAACAATAAAGTGAATTATATATCGAAGCTGACCCACTTCTTGAAATGTAGTTCTTAATTTAAAATTTATTATGAAGTTATTAGTTGATAGTGGATCTACTAAAGCAGACTGGATTGCCATTGATGATAATGGGAAAGTGCTTTTTACCACACAAACCTTAGGATTGAATCCGGAGGTCCTAGACAAAGAAGAAATCATTGCTCGCTTAGAAGACAAATTTGATATTTCGCACAATAAAGACAAAGCAACCCATTTGTTTTTCTATGGTGCAGGTTGTGGAACTGACCGTATGAAAAACTTCTTGACGGAAGTTTTTGAAGCCTATTTCACAAAAGCTTCTGTAAACGTACACGAAGATACTTATGCTGCGGTATACGCAACCACCCCTAAAGACGAAGAAGCTATTGTGTGCATCTTGGGAACAGGTTCAAATTGCAGCTATTTTGACGGCAAAGTATTACACCAAAAAGTGCAATCCCTCGGCTATATCGCCATGGATGATTGTTCTGGAAACCGCTTTGGACGCCACTTATTAAGAGGGTACTATTTCGGGAAAATGCCAGCCGACTTAGCAAAAGAATTCGAAGAAGAATACAATGTGGATCCAGATTATATCAAACATAATTTATATAAGGAACCGAATCCAAATGCCTATTTGGCTACGTTTGCCAAATTCTTGATTAAGCATAAGAATACCGAATTCTGTAAAAAATTCATTTATGCCGAAATGGAGGACTTCGTAGAGAATTATATTAAACAGTTTGATAATTGTAATAAAATCCCCGTACACTTCGTAGGGTCTATCGCCTTCTATTTGAAAGAGGAACTAGAAGAAGTACTAACTAGATATAATATTAAAGTAGGGAATGTGTTACGCCGTCCTATTGATGGCTTAATTGCTTACCATATTTTAAATAAATAATCTTAAAACCACGCCCAGAGCGTGGTTTTTTATCTTTACCCTAAAACAGTTACTATGGAAATTGCAATCATCGCACACGACGGTAAAAAAGCCGATATGGTCCAGTTCATCAATAAAAACAAACATATACTAGAGAAAGAACATATCAAACTCATCGCTACAGGAACCACCGGGAGTAAAGTGGAAGCCGTAGGGATAAAAGTAAAAAAGATGCTGTCAGGACCCTTAGGAGGGGATGCCCAAATTGCGGCTCGTGTAGCGGAAGGCAAAACCAAAATGGTCCTGTTCTTTAAAGATCCTAATTCAAGTCATCCACACGAACCGGATATCAACATGCTCATTCGGATATGCGATGTGCACAATGTTCCGGTAGCGACCAATGAAGCCACAGCGCAGTTGTTATTGTTAGGATTAGATGAACTTAAATAACACCATAAAAAAATCCCCAGCATCTAGTGCTGAGGATTTTTTTTTAATTATCAGACCGACTGCGATTAACTGTTAACTGCAATCATCGAAATTTCGATATTAACATTCTTTGGCAAACAGGCGACTTGTACTGTCTCTCGAGCTGGTGCTGTTTTTTCATTAAAGTAGCTGCCATAAATGGCATTAATGCGCGCAAAATCGCCCATATTCATAATGAATATAGTTGTTTTAACTACATGGTCAAATGTCATGCCTGCTGCTTCCAAGACCGCTTTCATGTTTTCCATCACTTGCTTGGTCTCCGTTTCAATGTCGTCTAGTACCAATTCCATAGTGACCGGGTTCAAAGCAATTTGTCCCGAAGTATATAAAGTGTTCCCGATTAATACCGCCTGATTATACGGACCGATTGGGGCCGGAGCATTCTCTGTAAAGATTATTTTTTTTGCATTCATAGGGTCTGTGTTGTAATTTGTTTTAGCGTAATGTTCGATCGGGTTGGTTGCGTTTATCCCACTTAATGTCACTCAATACGCCTGATTTAATTCCGATAAAGAAAGTCCAATTGGTATTGGTGCCAAAGGGAACCCAACTAAAATCCATACGCCAACTGTCCAAATCCCGCTCGAAACGGAACTGGGTAAATGTAACACCCTTTTGTACCATATCGTACCCTGTCGAGACGCCCACTTTCCACTTCGGCGTCAAATCGGTGTTCACGGAAACCATCACGGAATTCCCCGTAATTTTCTTCTCTCGATTGGTGTTAGAGTACGTCAGGGAATAGGCAAAGTTGACATCAAAAGGTAATTCATATTTGAACAAATCAGAAGGCCTATCTTTGTCTTTATCCTTGTCCTTTTGGTCAAACTGACTTTGTCTTCGATCACTTAAATCGGCATTGGAGCCAAATAAATCATCGGTCCGCCCTCCGTTGCGCTTACTTTGGGTATTCTCGTTGGTATCATCCGATTTGCTGTTGAACGCATAATTAAGCGTCATATTAGCACTAGTCATTCGGAACAAACTTCCGCCATTGTCAATGTTCCAAGTATCAATCCTTTTTCCAGCATTGTTTATGGCATAAGGATCTAAAGTAGCGGCAAAATTTACATTCATTTTTTGCTTGAAGAATTGCGTTCCTCCACTAATACGCATCGGTGACCAACGCAACGAGTCGGCTGTTATATCATAACTCGTGGATAAGTTCAGGTTGTTCAATAACATGATTTTCTTAGCTTCTGTTTTGGTCGTATCTTTATCGGTTACTTTAGCTTCAAAAGTGTTACTCAAACTAAAGCTCATATTGTTCGACATGTTTTTTCCGGGGGCACCAAATATGCCGCCGTCAAATCGGGTATACTCTTTCAACATGGTACCGCTTCCGTCAGGATCGTATGTGTCATAGTATTTAGAAAAACTAGGCGTGTAACTGTAGGATACATTCGGACGCATTACATGGCGAATGGCTTGTATTTTTTTGGTTTCTCCAAAATTAAACGTTCCATAAATCGTTGTTCCTAATCCAGCAGAAATAGAATAAGTTCTAAAAGCATCATACCCCGGAATCTCAACGTCAATTACTTTATTCTGTGCCGAACTGTATTGCTTTCTTATGGTTTTAAAATACCAAACCTCGTTATAGTTTATGGCCGTAGAAGCACTAAAATATTTGAATATCTTAAAGTTGGTGCTCAAAGGTATCGTGTGTTGCAATCCCATTTTGGCATCCCGAAACATTTGCGGCTTAAAGAACAATGAATCTCTTGTCGCAATTCGGTTTTCGCCTTTTAGATTATATTGTAAGTTGATGTTCTTAAACATCCCTTTCTTAATGCCGTCTTTAGGAGCAAAAGGATACATGCGGTCCACACTAAATTGAAGGGTTGGCAACGTCATGTTGATTTCTTCCGTATTCGTATTTTGGGAATGGGTTGCCGTTAACGACAAATTCATTTGAGGGGTTGTGTTAAACGTCTTTGAATAGCTAATCGAAGAACTCAAGGTATTGTTTAAGCGCGATCCCACATTCACTTGGTTAATGGAGTTGACATAGTATTTACTACTTCCTAAGTTTACCGAGGCAGAAAAACGCGAATTTGGATTCGACTTACTGTCCTTAGAATGCGACCACTGTATGTTGTAAATGTTAGTTCGCGCATAATCAGGGTACCCTCGCTCACTTGTGATGAGGTTCTCAAATCGAATGTTTACGTTTCCATTAAACTTATAACGCTTGGCATACGAGGATTCAAAACGCATGGCATAACTACCATTGGTGTAATAGTCCCCAAGTACGGCCAAATCATAGTTATTGCTCAATGCAAAATAATACCCCCCGTTTTGCAACGAAAACCCACGGGTATTACTGTCGTTATAACTTGGGATGATTAAGCCGGACCGACTTGTATCCGACATCGGGAAGAAGGCAAAAGGTAAGGCTAGGGGAGTTGGAACATCGGCAATCACCATATTGGTTAAACCTACGACTACTTTTTTGCCAGGGACTAGTTTCACCCTACTGGCTTGAAAATAGTATTCTGGGTTGTCCACGTCTTTTGCTGTAGTGAACCGCGCCTTTTTCATAAAGTAAACCGAATCGTTTTCTTTCTTGGTTATGGCCGCTTTGATGTGCATCTCTCCCTGCTCGGTTCGTGAATTCCAAACTAGCGCTTTTTTTGTTTTATAGTTAAATCGAATAGAATCGGGTTCCACGGTGTTTCCGCCTTGTTTAAAGGAAGGTAATTGGGTATAGGCCCCAGTAGAGTCTTTTATACGTCCAGCATAGACTTCGTTTTTTTGGTAATCAAATACAATAATACCTGCTTTCAATTCGATATCTTGGTAATACAATTCGGCCTTGTCGTATAGGGTAATTAATTTTTTCTTTTGGTCTAACTTAGCATACTTACTAGCACGGTATTTAACTTTACCATCTAGTAATGGTTTTTTCTTTTTTAACGAATCTATTTTAAGCGTGTCTCCTTCTTTTATAGTAACCTCCGTTGGAGCCGGTTCAGCCTTTTTTGCTAGGGCATCCACCTGATTCTTAGCTTCAAAAGTTTTTCCTTTTTTAGGCAAGTCTTGGGAGTAGGTTTTTAGGTTTCCTAATGTTAGGAAAATTGTTAAAAAAACGATATAAAATAAGTTTCTTTGCAAAGGTTTAGTGCTATTTTTGTAGAATTATGGCCTGATTTTTGCCGTGGCAAACTTAAACAATATTTTCGGTCAAAAATAACGAAATATTGGTTTTATAACCTTTTGGTTTTAATTAAAATTAACTTTTGAAGTCAATGAAATTTACAAATATCAGCACGAACGGTTTTCTACTACTCTTACTCTGTAGTGTTTTGAATGTTTTCGGACAGTCGAAAGCCAACAAGTTTACCATAGTGTTAGACGCTGGGCATGGAGGAAAGGATCCAGGGAACTCATACCATGGCTATGTCGAGAAAGATATTGCGCTCAAAACGACTCTAAAAGTAGGGGAGTTTCTTGAAAAAGAAAAAGACTTTGAGGTCATCTACACACGTAAAACAGACGTTTTTATTGAATTGGTCAACCGCCCAAAAGTAGCCAATAAAATCAACGCCAACTTGTTTGTGTCCATCCACTGCAACTCTGTTAAAAACTTCGAGCCTGAAGGCACCGAAACTTTTGTAATGGGTCTTTCACGAAGTAATATGAACTTGGAAGTAGCTAAAAATGAAAACTCGGTTATCTTACTGGAGGAAAACTATAAAAAGACCTATGAAGGTTTTGATCCTAAAAAGCCAGAAACGTTTATCGGACTCAAATTGGTCCAAGAAGAAAACCTTAATAGTAGCATTACGTTGGCTTCTAGTATTCAGGAAAACTTCACCAACAACCTAAACCGCAAAACGCGAGGAGTAAAACAACAACCGTTATGGGTACTTGATGCGGCCTACATGCCTGGTGTATTGATCGAGTTAGGATTCTTGTCGAATACAGAGGAAGGAGAGTTTCTTAATTCGGAGGTGGGACAAACAAAAATGGCACACCAAATTGCGGAAGCCATAATTAAATATAAGAAGGAATACTTCAGCGAGCCGTATGCATATGACGAATCTAAAATGCTAGAAAAAATTGCTAAAGCAGAAGTAAAAGCGGCTAAAGCAGAAGCAAAAGAGGAAGTGAAAGAGACGAAGACCGAGCCGAAAGTGGAACCCAAAGGAACCAGAACAGAGCCGAAAGTAGCCAAGGTAGAACAGAGGGATCATAAAATAGAACATAAGCCTGACACGGTAGAAACCAAAGATTCTATACCATTCAAAACGGTTAAAGAGGAGCCGATACTAGCTTCGTTGGAAGATGATGGCATGTATAAAATCCAACTCTTTGCCAGCTCCAAAAAGAAAGAAGTAACTTCGCCCGATTTTAAAGGGTTAAAAGATATTTCCTTTACGTTTGAACATAATTTGTACAAGTACTATTATGGGAAAGCAAGTGATTTAGACGGGGCTAAAAAAAGTTGCAAGGAAGCTAAGAGTCATGGCTTCAAAGATGCTTTCATTGTGCAATTCGCCGCTGGAAAAGGTACCGCCATTAAATAAAATTTAAAAATATAGTTTGAAATTGATGACAAAAATAAAAACAGCAGTACTAGTACCATGTGCTATTTTAGTGCTCGTTGCTACAACCGCCTTTGGCCAATCCAAATTTAAAGTAACGCTAGACCCTGGTCACGGAGATCACGACTATGGTGCTGTTTATAATGGTCATATTGAAAAAAATATTACGCTCGCCGTCGCACTTAAAGTTGGGAAACTTTTGGAAAAAAGTGGCGATTTCGAAGTGATCTACACCCGCAAGTCGGACCAGTTTGTCGATATTCTGGAACGGGCGAATATTGCTAATCGAGCCGATGCTAACATTTTAGTGTCCATCCATTGCAACGCAAATAAAAACCCCGCTGCCGAGGGGTGCGAGACTTATGTTTTAGGGATGTCTAAGAATGCGTCCAACTTAGAAGCGGCCAAACGTGAAAATGCCGTGATTGCCTTAGAGAAAGACTATCTTCAAAAATATGAGGGCTTTGATCCTAAAGCATCGGAACCTTTCAAGATATCGATTACTACCGGCGAACCAGATCTTGACCAAAGTATTTTATTAGCAGGAAAAATTCAAAACCATTTTATAGACGAGTTGAATCGTAAAAGCCGTGGGGTAAAACAAGGACCTTTTATGTTGCTTAATAAAGCTTATATGCCCAAAGTCATCATCGAAATGGGTTTTCTTTCCAATCCTACAGAAGGTGCAAAATTAGATTCTGAAGAAGGACAGGATGGTTATGCACAAGCGATTGCCAATGCCATTATTAGCTATAAAAAGGAGAACGTCAAGACTAACAAAGGTGCTTCAGAGAAACCAAGTGAAAAAATAGGCAACGACAAATCCTATAAACCTACGGATTCTATTCCTACTCCTAAATCCGTGGTGAAAGCAACCGACCCAAAGAAACCGGAGGTGAAGAAGCCAGAGCCCAAAGAAGTTCCGAAACCTGAACCTATCGCAACGGGAGAAGTGAGCTTTAAAGTCCAACTCTCAGCTAGTGGCAAGCTGATCGATACGACACCTAGTAATTTCAAAGGCTTAAACTCCATTGCGGTCGCTTCGGAAGGGACACTTTACAAATATACCTACGGGAACACCTCCAATTATGACGAGGCTAAACGCTTATTAGCGGAAGCAAAAGCCAAAGGCTATACCTCTGCATTCCTCATTGCCTTCAAAAATGGAAAAAAAGTGTCGGTTCAAGAAGCATTAAAACGATAATTATAAGGAGTTAAAGGATTTTATTTTAACTTTGCCAAAAAACGAGTCAGCATTGAAAATTAGTAGAGAAATTAAGACGGCGATATTGGTTATTGCTTCTATTTTATTATTCATTTGGGGGTACAGTTTCTTAAAAGGTAGAGATTTATTTGCCAATTATAAAACCTTCTTTGTACAATACGATAATGTCGAAGGATTACAAGGTTCAGCACCAGTAACCATCAACGGATTAGTCGTAGGTAAAGTAAGTAAAATCAAATTCCTTGACAGTACCGGTAAAGTACAAGTGGAACTCCAAATCAAATCTGATTTTCCTTTTTCCAAATCCAGTGTGGCTTACATCTATGAGCCCGGCTTAATTGGCGGAAAACAAATCATGATTACACCTAATTTTGAAGATAAAACGATAGCTGAATCAGGGATAACTTTGCAAGGTGGTACCGTGCCGGGATTAACTACACTAGTAGCACAAAAACTTACGCCATTACAAGATAAGGTCGAAAAAATGGTAGTCTCTGCCGATAAGCTTTTAAAGAATGTCAACTCAGTGCTAGATGCAAAAACGAAAGACCACCTAAAAAGCAGCATTGCCAACTTAGATGAAACCCTAGCCGAATTCAAAGTAGCTTCGGGTACGGTAAACGAAATGCTAGCCGACAATAAAGGGAAAATAAACACTACGATGGCTAACGTGAACAAAGCCTCAGGTAATTTTGCCAAAATATCCGATTCCATAGCCAAAGTCAACATCGGCGCTACCGTTAAGAAATTAGAAAAAACATTAGCTAGTGTAGACCAAATCATGTCCGACGTACAAGCCGGAAAAGGAACTCTAGGAAAACTAGCGAAAGACGAGGCGTTGTATACCAACTTCAATAAAACATCCAAAGAGCTTGAATTGCTCCTACAAGATTTGCGCTTGAACCCAACGCGGTATGTGAATGTTTCCCTCTTCGGAAAGAAAAATAAACCGTATAAAGCGCCCGTAAACGATACCATAAAAAAGTAAATCTCAAGCCATGATGTATATCGACAACATACTCTTTGCTATCATACTCCTTATCGGAATTGGTTTTTTTGCCAAAAATATCAAAAAACTAAGCCGCAACATCAAATTAGGACAAGACATTGATCGTTCCGACAATCCGTCAGCCCGTTGGAAAAACATGGCGCTTATTGCCCTGGGTCAATCCAAAATGGTTAGGCGCCCCGTAGCAGGATTTTTGCACATCATCGTATACGCCGGGTTCATCATCATCAACTTGGAAGTCCTAGAAATCATCATTGATGGTCTGTTCGGAACACACAGAATATTCTCGTTCCTAGGTAGCTTCTACAGTTTCCTAATCGGTTCCTTCGAAGTGCTAGCGGTGTTAGTGTTATTTGCCGTAGTGGTATTCTGGATCCGTCGTAATGTAATTCGCTTGAAACGTTTTGCGAGTTCCGATTTAAAAGGAGCGCCAAAGAAAGATGCCGATATCATTCTTTACTTTGAAGTGGTATTAATGTCATTGTTCTTAATTATGAACGCAACCGACCTGCATTTCCAAATGATGAACTCCGGAAACATCATTTCACAATACATTACGCCACTGTTTTATGACTTCGACATAACAACCGTAGAAATTATCGAAAGAGCCACGTGGTGGTTACACATTGTGGGAATATTGCTGTTCCTTAACTACTTGTATTACTCTAAACACTTACACATTCTTCTAGCGTTTCCCAATACGTTTTATGCTGATTTGAATGCCAAAGGAAAGTTCGATAACCTAGAGAGCGTTACCAAGGAGGTAAAACTAATGATGGATCCTAATGCTGATCCGTTTGCGGCCCAACCCATAGATGAAAATGCAGTGCCAGCTAAGTTTGGTGCTTCCGATGTACAAGATTTAAATTGGGTGCAATTACTTAACGCGTATACTTGTACGGAGTGCGGTAGATGTACTTCTTCTTGTCCCGCCAATCAAACCGGTAAAAAATTATCTCCCCGTAAAATCATGATGGATACCCGCGACCGACTAGAAGAGGTAGGCCGCAATATCGATGCCAACAAAGGTGTGTTTATACCGGATAATAAAACCTTGCTAAACGATTACATCACTCCTGAAGAATTATGGGCGTGTACTTCGTGTAATGCTTGTGTGGAAGAATGCCCCGTAAACATAAGTCCGCTGTCCATCATCATGGATATGAGACGTTATCTAGTGATGGAGCAAAGTGCTGCGCCACAATCGCTAAATGCCATGATGTCCAACATCGAAAACAACGGCGCCCCTTGGCCTTATAACCAAATGGACCGCTTAAACTGGAAAGACGAAAATTAAGTATAAACCAGATGAATTCTCATATTTGTGAGGCGTGAGAATTTGTCGAATGAATTTGATAACTATAAAAAGTAACAAAATGAAAGCGGAAGACATCGACAAAACCTTGCAAGCAGTAACGGAAAATGGCCAGCAGTTAAGCCCTATTTTGCCAGAAGGAGTAAAGAATTATTTAATTGACATCGACGGTACCGTTTGTGATGATATCCCAAACGAAGAGCCTGAAAGAATGTTGACGGCCGAAGTATATCCTGATGCCCTAATCACCTTAAATAAATGGTACGACGAAGGACACATCATTTTCTTCTTCACGTCGCGCACCGAAGCACACAGAGCCTATACCGAAACCTGGTTGAAACAACACGGGTTCAAATACCATGGGATCCTTTTTGGGAAACCACGTGGAGGCAATTACCACTGGATCGATAACCACCTAGTAAAAGCAACACGCTACAGAGGAAAATTCACCGATCTAGTAGACAAAGAAGTAACCATTCAAGTGTTTGACGACGAACACCACGAATAAAGAATAAGTTAAAAACTTTGCAATCGGGCTTCTGAGCTGGCTTGCAACTAATATACGATTATGTCAGAAGTATTAAATGTGCCTACCATGGCAGAAATGATGGCTCAAGGCAAACAACCCGAAGTACTATTTTGGGTAGGCTGTGCCGGTAGTTTCGATGACAGAGCAAAAAAGATAACCAAAGCTTTCGTGCGTATTTTAAATCGTGCCAACGTAGCGTTTGCCGTACTCGGAGCCGAAGAAAGCTGCACCGGTGACCCCGCCAAACGTGCAGGGAACGAATTCTTGTTTCAAATGCAAGCCATGATGAATATCGAAGTGCTGAATGCCTATGAAGCCAAGAAAATCGTCACCGCTTGTCCGCATTGCTTTAATACTTTAAAAAATGAATACCCGGAGCTAGGCGGTACCTACGAAGTAGTGCACCATACCGAGTTTCTAAAATCATTGCTTGACGCGGGCCGTCTAACCATTGAAGGCGGTCAGTTCAAAGGCAAACGCATTACCTTCCACGACCCTTGTTATCTCGGCCGTGCCAATAACATCTACGAAGCACCAAGGGACTTAATCCAAAAGTTGGATGCCGAGTTGGTGGAAATGAAACGTTCTAAGGCAAACGGACTATGTTGCGGTGCCGGTGGGGCCCAAATGTTCAAAGATGCCGAAAAAGGTAACAAGGAAATCAACGTAGAACGTACGGAAGATGCCCTAGAAACCCAACCGGAAATCATTGCGGCAGGCTGCCCATTCTGTAACACCATGATGACCGATGGTGTAAAAGTAAAAGAACAAGAAGCCAATGTCAAAGTAATGGACATAGCCGAACTAATAGCCAACGCGCAAGATCTATAATGCCCATTTGTAAAAAGTAATGATTCTTTGATTTCTCGGTATAAGGTCATTATTCTAACTCATAACTCATAATTCATAACTCATAACCGTAATGTATATCCCTTTTGAAAATTTACCCGAAGAGTCCAAAATTTGGATCTACCAATCCAATCGCAAATTTTCAGACGATGAAATGGCAGAAATCGAAAAGGACTTAGTCGCTTTTCTTGAGAATTGGGCAGCACACGGAACAGGTCTTGAAGCGTCTTACCTTCAAAAATACAACCGCTTCATCGTGCTTGCGGTGAACCAAGAAGTACAACAAGCAACCGGTTGTTCGATTGATGCCTCAGTGGCCTTTATTCAGGGTTTAGAGCAAAAATACCAGGTGGATTTGTTAGACAAAATGAATGTGACGTTCAAGAATGGCGAACACATCGCACATAAATCACTAATCGATTTCAAACGCATGGCCAAAGAAAAGGCAGTAACCGCCAATACCATCGTGTTCAATAATCTAGTGAATACCATCGAAGAGTTTAACGAGAATTGGGAAGTTCCAGCAGGCGAAAGTTGGCACAGTCGTTTCTTTTAATCACCCTACATGAAAAGAATCTTCTTCAGCATCCTAGCCGGTAGCGCATTACTATTGTTGGTAACCAACTGTTCTACGACCCAAAAAACAGCCTCAAAGGCCAACGTTGCCTTGGGTAGAGCTGCTGTAGCCGATGATGAAGAAATTTATATTCCGCACGTAAAGTCAGAAAGAAAGAACTACTTTCCAGATACCGATGCCGAAACGCACTGGGTAGACAGCATCTACAACCAATTGTCACTAGAAGAAAAAATAGGCCAACTCTTCATGGTAGCTGCCTATTCCAATAAAGATACCATACATACCAATGCCATGGAACGATTAATCCGCGACTATAAAGTGGGCGGACTCATCTTCTTCCAAGGCGGACCTGCTCGTCAAGCGCGACTTACTAATAAGTACCAAGCCATCTCGAAAGTGCCTCTGTTTATCGGGATTGACGCCGAATGGGGGATGAACATGCGCCTAGACTCAACCTTCCGCTACCCGTTCAACATGACGCTTGGGGCCATCAAAGACCTCAAATTGGTGGAGCGCGCCGGAATCAGTATGGCCAAAGAAAGCAAACGCATGGGGGTGCATTTCAACTTCACCCCGGTACTCGACATTAATACCAATCCCAAGAATCCCATCATTGGCTACCGTTCGTTCGGCGAAAACAAAGTTGGCGTTACAGAACACGCCATTGCCCTAATGCAAGGGGTGCAAAGCCAAGGAATATTCTGTACGGGAAAACACTTTCCTGGACACGGCGATACGGCTGCGGATTCCCACAGTACCCTACCGCTTGTAACCGCCACCCTAGACCATCTTGATAAAGTCGAAATGTACCCGTACAAACGCATGTTTGATGAAGGACTAGTATCCGTAATGGTCGCACACTTAAATGTGCCTAGCCTCGAACCTAGAGAAGGGTATCCTACCTCAATCTCCCACCACGTGGTGACGGATGTGTTGAAAAACGAACTTGGATTCGAAGGCCTAGTCTTTACCGATGCCTTGAACATGAAAGGGGCGTCCAACTTTAAGAAACCCGGCGACATCGACCTGGAAGCGTTCCTAGCTGGAAATGATATTCTTTTGTTTGCCGAAAACGTGCCACTAGCCACAGAGAACATCTGTATGGCCTACCAAGATAGCCTAATCTCCGAAGACCGTATAGCCGAATCAGTGAAAAAGATCTTGCGATACAAATTCAAAGCAGGACTCAACCACTTCAAGCCTATCGACACCAAAAACCTCAATAACGATATGAACACGCCCGAAAACGATGCGTTGAAATATGAGTTATATGAGAATGCGGTGACCGTAGTCAAAAACGAGAAGGAGATTCTACCCATCAAAAACCTAAACCAAAAGATTGCCTACATCAAACTAGGCGATGACACAAATAGTGCTTTTGTAGCAACGCTAAAGAAATATACCGAGGTTACCGAAGTCAGTGAAACCAACCTAGATACCCTCGCAACCCGCATCAAAGACTTCGATACCGTAATCATCGGCTACCATAAATCAGACAAAACCTGGTGGAAAGCACCTGAGTTGAATAACGACGAACTCCAACTAATCGAAACCGTAGCAGCCAAGACTAATGTGATACTGGATTGTTTTGCCAAGCCGTATTCCTTGTCGAAGATTCGCAATTTTAACGCTATAAAAGCGGTAGTGGTTTCATACCAAAACGGTGACGTTGCCCAAGAGGTGTCGGCGGAATTACTCTTCGGAGCCATCGAAGCCAAAGGGAAACTCCCAGTATCCATCAATGAAACGTACCGAGTAGGGGACGGACTCAGCACTGAAAAGTTGGACCGACTCGGTTTCGCTACCCCAGAAAGTGTTGGCATGAGCTCCGAGAAACTGAAGCAAATCGAAGTGTATGCCAATAAAGCCATCAACAACATGATGGCCCCAGGGATGCAAATCCTAGTAGCCCGAAAAGGGAAAGTCATCTACCAAAAAACTTTTGGTAACCAAACCTACGGGGGGAATGAAAAGGTGAGCAACACCGACTTGTACGATGTAGCCTCGCTGACCAAAATGGTAGCCACTTTGCCCAATGTGATGCAACTATATGATAAGAAGAAAGTGAACCTTGAAACAACACTAGGGGATATGCTCCCAATGTTTAAAGGATCTAACAAACAGCAAATATCCTTCAAAGAATTACTTTCGCACTACGGTCGCATGCAAGCGTGGATTCCGTTCTACAAAGCGACTCTAGATGCTGACGGAATGCCACTGGACAAGTACTATAAAAAAGTCTACACCGAAGGCTTCACCAAACGCGTTTCGGATAGTTTATTCCTGCGCGATGACTACCATGACACCATCATGAAGAAGATTATTGCCAGTCCGCTAATCGACAAAAAAGAATACCGCTACAGCGACTTTACCTTCATCATCCTCAAACAATACCTAGAGAAAGTAACGGGTAAAAAACTAGATGCGCTTGCTACCGAGAACTTCTATAAATCACTAGGGATGAATAGTACCATGTACAATCCATTGTCAAGAGTAAACAAGAATGATATAGTACCTACCGAAATCGATACTTATTTCCGCCACACCACCGTGCAAGGGTACGTACACGATATGGAAGCGGCCATGGAAGACGGAGTAGGAGGCCATGCCGGCATTTTCTCTAATGCCATGGACATCGCCAAGATGATGCAAATGTACCTGCAAAAAGGAAGCTATGGAGGCCAACGCTATTTCTCAGAAGCGACGTTCACCGATTTCAATACCTGCTGGTACTGCACCGAAGGGAATCGACGCGGGCTAGGATTCGATAAACCTCAATTAGGAAAAGAAGGACCTACCTGTGGTTGCGTGTCAATGTCAAGCTTTGGCCACACCGGATTTACTGGAACAATGGCCTGGGCCGACCCCACCACCGAAATCGTATACGTATTCTTATCCAACAGAACGTATCCCGACTCCAATCTGCCCAACAAACTCTCCAAAGAAAACATCCGCGAAGACATTCAGAAAGTCATTCAAGACGCGGTGATGGATAAGTAAGGAGGGAAGGAATCTGCTGTTGGAAAGAGAGCCTTTAAGCAAGAAGTGGTGCGATGAGCGTTTAAAGGGAAACGGTGCTAAGAAATGGTTTTTATTCTTCCGTTAGGAATTCAGAGATCTGTTTACTCATTTCTGGAATTTTATTTTTCATAACATCCCAAACGATGGTATAGTTGACACCCATATAATCATGGATTAATCGGTCTCTCATTCCAGCCATATTTTTCCATTGAATGGTATTCCATTTTACTTTGGTATCGGCAGGAATTTTCTTTGTAGCTTCTCCAATAATTTCCATACTTCTGACCACAGCTCGCTTTAGCGTTTCATCTTCCAAAAAAGCTTCGACGGATAGGTTTCCACTAATAGAAATTAAATACAAACATTCATCTTGAATATGTTTGAGATATTCTTTAGGCTCTTTAGACATAGTGAACCTCATTTAGTATTTTCGGACCAAGATGTGGACTTAATCCATTTTTAGTTACGACTTCGATTTTTTCGTTTTTGAAGATTTTTTCGAATAAATCATAAACAGCCATGTAGTTGTCAAAGTTTTCTTTTTCAGGTTCAAAATCAATAAGCAAATCAATATCACTTTCGCTTGATTGTTCATCCCGAAGGTATGAACCAAACAAGCCAACATTTCGAATACCAAACTTCGAAAGCTTTATCTTGTTAGATTTTAGCGTTTTTAATATGTCTTCTTTCGTTGTCATTTAAACTTTTTTCAAAGATACAAAAGTTTGTCTTTTGAAAGTGGATGCAGAAAAATTAGCACTAACGTGATGCCGTATTATGCTGTGCCTAACACTATAAAAGATTAGAGTAGGTCAGAGAAAAAACTTTTTAAAGTATCAAAATTTCAATTGGATAATAAAATTTGAAGTTGCTAATAACTACTATTATCAACTGACTTTTATTTAATCGAAAAATGGTCTTTTAAAGTAGCAATAAAGGAAACAAGTAAAGAATGCAGTTGATTCAGTTGTTCCAAATTTCTAAAACTTTCTTTTTTAACATAATAAAGCATATAGTATCCCGTACTAGGAGCATGACCAAATAATCCATCTTCATTTGTTATTTCAATGCGGGTTGGTTTTAATTCAGTGATTTCCCGCGAAAGTTGTTCATCTCTTAAAATTGTTGTGGCAGTAACTCCTTGGTTACTTTCAATAAAAAAGGCATCATCAAAAACACGGTTACCCAAATTTATCTCTTTCTTAGTAAAGCGTTTTCTAATTTTAGTTATTAGGTCTTCCTTAGTAAGGCAAAGTTCAAATTGAGTAGGATTGAGAAATTCAACAATTCCTACCATATAAGTTGGATTATAGACACTTTCAGAAGTCGAATAATGGGTGAAATTTCCAATTTTAAATGTCAAATCATCATGAGAATACTCTACAAATAAATCCCCGCTTTCTGATTTAAGAACGCCCATTTTTTGCTTCGCAAACGCTTCCCAGATTGGTTTTGACCCATTTCCTATAATCGATTCAAGTAGTGACATTTTAAAATTTATTTTTTTGCTTTAATGTGTTCCACCACCTCCTTTAGTGATTCCTTGTAAAATAATAATTTAAAATAAGGAATGTTTCATTCTTCTTTGGTTTATATAATATTGGTATATATAGGGCATGTCTAAGTTACAAACATTAATCAATCTACCCTTTATAATTATGGTAGTCAGTAAGTCTTAATTACTTATATTGTTTATCAAATATAAGAAAAACAGCTATGAAAACACACCGTTCAAAACCTACCGAGTTTTCGCCCAACCACCCATCCGCACCTTTCCCATTCCCTCGTTCCCTTTTCACGATTCTTTACTCAACTTTGTAAACCTTACAACTCATAACTTATAACTCATAACTCAAAACGCATCAACGCACAACTCCATCCCGTTGCACCCAATAAATCACCATGGTGATTTACCTAAAACACCATGGTGATTTAAGCAAAAGACCATG
>JBJONL010000096.1:0-17242 GCA_046051865.1 Bacteroidota bacterium
GTGCTAATATCTAAGGTAAAATCAACATTAGTAGGCGCGGGTACTGGCGATCCATCATCTTCTGAGCAACTACTTGCCATACCACCTATACAGGCAGGTACCAAAACTAAGGCGGCTCCAAAACCTACTTTGGAAAAAAAATCTTTACGTGTCATAAGGGAACTGTTTAAGGGTTGCTTAAGTGCAACTATTAGGGAACACATTCAACCTAATCTACCCTAATCACTTTTTCATAAAGTATTCTTAAATTACGCTTTGATTAATTTTTCCACCCAATACCCTACACAACTCCTTTGTTTTCCTATTTTTGTAAAAAGTAATCCAACTATGCACTTATTTAAAAAATCCTCTCCTTTTGTCAACTTAGGACTTCTTTTTTTAGTAACCAATCTAATCCTTAGGATAGTCCTAATCTGCCACCCCATAACGCAATCCAGCTTTTCTTTTATAGAGATTTTTAAAATATTTGCTTTAGGATTGTTATCTGATTGCTTCATTTTTATCATAGGAAGTGCATTCCTTTGGCTCTATTTGCTGTTTCTATCTAATACCAAATTCAATAAACCGCAGGGATACATCATCTTCGGCACCTTAGTAGCCCTACTACTTTATGTTTCCTTCGGGAATACGATCCTCAACGAATACGGTGGCTCATTGCCCGAAATCGGCATTTTGTTCATAGCCCTCAAAACCTTCCTTTTTGGCCTATTGCTGTTCCTCCCCCAGTACCGCAAAAACATCCGTAAAGCACTATTCTCACTAACGCTCTTTATTTTTGTACTAATCATTATCCAGAATGCCATAAGTGAGTTCTTTTTTTGGAACGAATTCGGAGTGCGTTACAACTTTATAGCCGTCGATTATTTAGTATATACCAATACTGTTATCGGAAATATTATGGAATCCTATCCCGTAGTACCTTTGTTTTTAGGTGTCGGATTACTTGCAGGAATACTAACCTTTATCATCGTTAAACGAAGCCTCCCTTTTCTTGAAAAATTACCTTCATTTACCGACAAGTTAAAAAATATTACCGCTTATGCATTGTTATTTTTCATTTCCCTTCTAGCCATACCGTTTTTAGCTAAACAAGAGAATAGCAGTAATGTATTTACTAACGAACTCCAAGCGGATGGTATCTACAAATTCTATGTGGCGTTTATGAATAACGAACTAGATTTTGATAAATTCTATCAAACCTTGCCAAACGATAAAGCATTTGCCTTAATGCAAAAAGCACTGCCAGGGAGTACTAGCGACAATCCGCTTCGTACTGTCAAATCAGACAGTACCGAAATCCATAAAAACGTCGTACTGATTACCATCGAAAGCTATAGCGCCGAATTCCTAAAAGCTTACGGAAACGAAGATAAAATTACTCCATTCCTAGATTCTTTGGCAACGCAAAGTATGCAGTTCACCAACCTCTATGCAGTTGGAAACCGAACGGTGCGCGGACTAGAAGCTGTAACCCTATGCCTCCCTCCTAGTGCCGCTGAAAGTGTAGTGAAACGAAAAGATAATAAAAACAAATTCTCCACTGGAAGCATCTTTAAGGAGAAAGGCTACAACGTAAAATACCTCTATGGAGGTGACGCTTTCTTTGATAATATGGGAGATTTCTTTGGTGGAAACGGTTACGATATAGTAGATAAAAAGACCTTCACACCGGAAGAGATTACCTTTGCCAACATCTGGGGTGTATGCGATGAAGACATTTATAACAAAGCCATTAAAGTGATGAATAAAGAAGCAAAAGATAACAAGCCCTTCTTCAACCACATCATGACCGTAAGTAATCACCGTCCATTCACCTACCCCGAAGGAAAAATAGATATATCAGGAACTTCCAAATCACGCATGGGAGGAGTAAAGTATACCGATTATGCGTTACGCAAATTCTTTGCCATGGCACAAAAACAAGCGTGGTTCAAAAATACCGTTTTTGTGGTACTGGCAGATCATTGTGCATCTAGCTCTGGGAAAACAGAATTACCTATGGATAAATACCGTATCCCTGCTTTCATTTACGCTCCTGGCTTCATTCCAGCCAAAGAAGTCAATACCCTAATGTCGCAAATCGATGTGATGCCTACCCTTTTTGGCCAATTGAATTTCAATTACCAAAGCAAATTCTATGGTCAAGATATTTTCCAATCTAGTTATATTCCCCGGGCTTTTGTAGCAACTTACCAAGACTTAGGCCTAATTAAAGACGATGTACTTACCATCATTTCTCCAGTTAAACAAGCCAAACAATTCCAACTAATTTTGCAACCTAATCCTAAGGTCAAAGCCAATTTCCAACTGTTCTATGAAGAAAAACTAATGAACAAACCGAACAATGATTTAATTGAACAAACGATAGCCTACTACCAATCGGCTGCCTATATCCTAAAAAATAAAAAATATCAAAAACACTAGCATAAACAAACTCCCCGAACTAACGGCACTCTTCTGGATAATCAAAATAACAGCGACCACGCTGGGGGAAACCGCCGGGGACCTACTGTCCATGACCTTCAACTTGGGATATGCAACCAGTTCATTACTTTTTTTAGGATTCTTTATTGTCATACTAAGCCTCCAATTGCGTAGCATAAAATACATTCCCAAAGTTTATTGGCTAGTCATTTTAGCTACCAGTACCCTAGGAACCACACTTTCCGACTATATGGATAGAACACTAAACCTTGGCTACGCTTTAGGAAGCGTAATACTAGCGACCTTAGTTATGCTTACGCTAGTCCTTTGGAAACTAACGCAAAAGTCGCTAGCTGTTACCCAAATCGCCAACCGTAAATCTGAAGCCTTTTATTGGGCAACTATTCTAATTTCAAACACCCTAGGCACTGCCTTAGGAGATTTTATTGCCGATGATTCCGGACTCGGTTTTGCAGGCGGAGCCCTATTAATTAGTAGCCTACTACTAGTAATAGTTCTTTTGCATTATTACAGTAAAGCGTCTTCCGTAGTACTCTTCTGGATTGCCTTCGTACTTACGCGCCCCTTTGGAGCGACCTTTGGAGACTTGCTTACGAAAGCTTCCAATAAAGGCGGAATTGATTTTGGAACTAAAGAAGCGTCGACAATCCTCTTTTCCCTTTTCCTGATTTCACTGTACTTCGAAACAAAAAAAACAAAGAGTCAATAAATCTTAACCTAAAAAATAAATATTTGATAAAAAATTAATTAAATATTTAGACAAAATCTCCTAAATCACATTTTAATTTTTTTACTTTGCCACCCGATTAACAATTCTTTAACATTTTGAAATTAAACCGACTTCCACTAGGGAATTTTACTTTCTAAATGTTATTAGAGTATAACCGCCCATTTAAAAAAATGAATGTTACCCAGAAATTTAGAAAGTATTGTAGTACACTCTGCTTTTTACTAATTATTTGCCAATCTTCTCTTGCGCAAAACAATTCCAAAACCACAGATTCACTCAAGACAAATGTAACTACCAAGCTTACCGTTCTAGACTCGATAAGTAATAAAGGAACGCAACAATATGCGGAATGTGACCCCAATTACATTTACCAATATAATAAACCTAAATTCTGGGACATGTTTAGATACATTCCTAATGACCTATATAGATTTGGTAAATTTACTATTCAAAAAGAAAACCTTAAGTGGGATGCTTTAGTACTAGGAAGTACCGCTGCGATAATTCCCTACGATCAAAAAATTCTGGAAGACGCTGGGAAATTAGGTGAAAAATTAGGTGGCTGGGACAAAGACAGCAAATATGGTAAAGTATTTGGAGTGCTAACTATAGTTCCTAAAAACATCCCTTCGGCAGTATACTATATGGGAAACGGAGGAACTACACTATTATTATCCGGTATGTTTTACGGAATCGGGAAATTGCATCACAACGATATTCGTGCACTAAACACCTCAAACGAGCTAGTTGAGTGCTTATTCTCTGTGGGAGTTACAACGCAAACCATTAAAAGAATAACAGGAAGGCAAAGTCCTAGTCGCGCCCTACTTTTTGGAAACGACGGCGGAGATTGGAACCCTTTTCCTAGCTTCAGTGCCTACCAAAGTAAAACACCAAACTACGATGCCATGCCCTCGGGGCACATAGCTACCTTTATGGCTACTGTGACCATTATTGCAACCAACTACCCTGAATACAAATGGATTAAACCCGTAGGATACAGTGCCATGGGAGTCTTAGCGTTCAACATGGTAAGCGGTAAAGTACATTGGGCATCTGATTATCCCATAGGGATTTTTATCGGATACGTAATGGGAAAAGAAATTGCTAATAGAAGGATTACCAAAATCCCGAAAAATAAAGTAGGTGCGGTCGCTCCTCTTAAAAACCACTACAAGATCAACTATTCCATGAACAATTACTTCAATACGACCTTATTTGGAGCTACTGTAACGTTTTAACAAATCGCTAAATGAAAAATAAATTCCTTTGCATGGTTGCTCTCTTTGTCTTAGCCACATCGTTCGGGCAAAATAATTCCAATATAGACACCACATCCATCAAAGCGCCCAATGTCCAAAAATTAAAATACAAGCAATTAATTATACCCACGGTACTTATCGGTTATGGTGTAGTAGGATTAAACGATAACGGACTTAAGAATTTAAACTGCAATACCCGTGACGAAATTGTGGAAAACGGCCACTGCAAATTCACCGTAGATGACTTCCTACAGTACACCCCAGCCCTATCCGTATATGCACTTAACAATATAGGTATCAAAGGAAAGCACAACCTAAAAGACCGTTCCGTAATCCTAGCAACATCCCTGATCTTAGTAGCTACTTCAGTAACAACACTAAAAAAAATAACTAAAATAGAAAGGCCTGACGGTACCAATAACGATTCATTCCCATCGGGTCACACTGCTCTTGCCTTCGCCGGAGCCGAGTTCTTATATCAAGAATACAAAGATGTTTCTCTATGGTACGGCGTCTCTGGTTATATTGCAGCTTCAGCAACCGGAGTTTTAAGAATGTATAACAACAAACACTGGCTAACTGACGTAGCTGCAGGTGCCGGATTCGGTATCCTAAGTACTAAAGCGGCCTACTGGCTTTCGCCTTACTTAAACAAACACATCTTTCCATCCCTAACCGGAAAATCAACCGCAATGTTTATGCCTATGTATGACGGCAAACAATTAGGGGGAGCATTTGTCATGTCGTTTTAATAAGATATTCTGCAGATTATACGATCATATTTTGTTTTGGTCTTCTTTTATAATAAATTTACAAGGTTGATTGTAATACAACCAAATGAGACAATTCCTTTGCATTCTTCTAGTCCTGCTTTTTAACCAATCCGTTGCACAATTTGCTGTAGTAAAGGACAAAGATGGCTTTTGCAATGTAAGAGACATTAAAGGGAAAAAAAAATACATCCTCGACAAACTAAATAACGGACACTTAATCTACTGCTTCGGAAACGAAGGCAAATGGACATCTATCGATTACCCTAAACACAAAATGAACTTGACCGGTAAAATTTACCTTAATCGCTTTACCTTTATCAACGAATATAAACGAGTCACAAAACGGAAAATAACTAAAGGGCATAAAGTTACGTTTATACGAGACAGCATTAAAGTTACGGTAACACAACAAAAATTTGATCGATCCAAACACGCATACACGTACTACAAAGCATTCAAAAAACAAATTGAATACATTGACAATAAACGATTTTGGGGTACCACAGGTGCATTCCCTACATCTGAATACAAAGCCATAGAAATCAATATCTGCAACCGCATCATTACCTTGCCGCCTAGCGCACTTGAAAACTTGTACCAAATCAATTTCAAATACACCCAAGTACACTACGATACTAAGAACGATATATTGTATATACAAGCCGCTAACGGAGACGGTGCGGGCGAATATGAAGTTCTATGGAAAATTGAAAAAGGGGTCTACAAAGAACGTTTTGTCGAATATGGCGTATAACAATGACTCCCTGATGATTCTTTGTCAATCAATCCTTTTCCCTTCTACAAGTAATAAAAAGCTAAATCAAAAGTGACACCAATTTTCTTGCTAGAAAACTAACCCTAATAAGATTCCATATTGAGTGTTTGCTTAACCGATATTCAGATATACCTATCGTATCGTTATCGCAGCAAATCCTATCTTAATATCAGTCAAATGCGCAATTACTAAATCGAACACTTAAAATGTCCTTAAGTACTTTATTTAAACACTTTGTATCCCAATCTTTTCCTAATTAGATGTAACCTGCAGTTTTATTAAGTAATTTTAGGACATGTTTCGACACCATGGAAAAAATAGAACCTTTCTGCACAACCTAAGGCTAGCCACCCTGCTTTCTGTTGTAGCCGGGATTGTGAATATCACGGGCGTATTAACACTTAAAACCTTAACAACTAACGTAACAGGGCACTTCGCCTTCTTCGCCGAAGCGTTCTTCCAAAAAAACTATGCCGTAGCACTAACCTTTCTGGTTTTTACACTGTTCTTTTTAATGGGGTCTTTTACATCCAACTTTCTAGCGGAACTTGTATTACCCAAAAAACCACAACAGGCCCACCTATTGCCCATCCTACTAGAAATGCTTATTCTAATAGCCGTTGCATTCTTTGGTTGCGCTGCTACTATTGAGACAGTTATGGGAAAAGTAGTAGCCTTCGCACTACTCTTTGCCATGGGAATGCAAAATTCTCTAGTAACCAAGATTTCCCAATCCACCGTGAGAACTACTCATCTTACAGGTTTGTTCACTGATTTGGGGATTGAGTTATCCCAACTCTTCTTCTATAAAAAAACGGAAGAGGTCAAAAAACTGCGAACTAACATCTATTTAAGATTGTCGATCATCACTTTCTTCTTCATAGGATGTGTCGTTGGCGGCATTGTATTTCAGTATTACCAAATAAAGACCCTAGTTCTTGCTGCTGCCATCCTGTTACTTGCCTTACTATACGACTACTTCCGATTCCAACTCATTGCGCTAAAACGCAAAGTTATTAACATGCACTAAATCGATTTGGTGTTAGGACTAACAACGCAAGGGACCAAATGTTAATTTCAAGCAGCACCAAACATATTTTAGTTACTTTTGCTTCAAATACCACTTATGAAGAAGCAACATATCCTAAGAGCATTAGTGCTTACCGCATTTTCTATATCCTTGTCTTACGGCCAAAAAACAATCATAGATGAAGATTATACCCTTAGTTATGAAAATAGTCAAATCATGCTGCAACTTCACCATCCTAACGCTACTATTATACAAGCCATTGACGCACAAACAAAAGTGCCTATTGCTATCAATAATGAAGGGAATGTTTACAGGTTAACTTACCTAAAACCAGCCGAAATAATCAAAGTAAATTACCAAGTGACCGATGAAAATGGTATCACTACTAAAACAACTTACGTAGCTTCACCTTCCTCTTCATCTGGTGCTATTAATGTCTTTTTCAACCACGAAGTAAATACTACCTATGCCCAAATACAAACCGCTACCAATCTCAGCAATACGCTAGACGAAATGCTAATCAACTATATCAATGCCTGTGAAAACACCTTAGACATTGCTGTCTACAGCTCCTCTTCACTCAGTAGCGATACCGGTATTGCAGGAGCCCTAAATGCGGCCTATACTAGAGGCGTACAAGTACGCGTCATTTACGATCAAGGAACTACTAGCTCAATGATTGGACTGCTGAATCCTAATATCCCTACCCTTGCTAGTCCGTCCGGTTCAAGCTATGGATTAATGCATAACAAATTCGTGATTTTTGACGCCAACCACAGCGACCCGAATAAACCCTATGTTTGGACGGGCTCTACCAATTGGACGGTAGCTCAAATCGACGGACCCGACAGGAACAGCGTCATTACCATTCAAGACCAAGCACTAGCCCAAGGTTATAAAATAGAATTTGAAGAAATGTGGGGAAGCACAACCATGACTCCTAACACCGCCGAATCCGAATTCGGTTCCTTCAAAACAGACAATACGCCGCACCACTACATTATTGGAGGAAAAACCATTGATAGCTATTTTAGTCCAAGTGATGGTGCTAATGCCCAAATCATCAATGCAATCAACTCCGCCGATAGCGACATTAATGTAGCTACGATGCTTATTACTCGCTCGGATATCAGCGCGGCTTTAATCACTAAATACAATTCAGGAATAGTGGACACCAACATAGTAACAGATACCCAAAATCCGTCAGGGAATCAGTTCAATACCTTACAAGCAGCTCTACCGTTGAACCATGTGGTAAAATTCACCAATTTAGGCGTAATGCACCATAAATTTATGGTTATTGATAATTTCAATGCCACCTCTGACCCCTTAGTACTAGTTGGCTCTCACAACTGGAGCAATTCCGCCGAGAATAAAAATGATGAAAATACGCTTATCGTACACGATCTAAACATCGCTAATCAGTATTACCAAGCCTTCGCATACCTATACCTTGACGCTGGAGGTACACTTCTAAACTTGCCACAATCGGCCCAGCAAGAATGGTCATTGTTCCCTAACCCAACAAAAGGTATCTTTACGATAACTACAAAAAACAACAGTTTAGATAGTGTTGTCATAAAAATATATGATAGTTTAGGCAAATGCATAATGACAAAACAATACAGCAACCTAACCGCTGAAATACTTTCGCTAGGTAACCAACCGGCAGGTTTGTATTTCGTAACCCTGCAAAGCAACGGCAGGACCTGGAACTTCAAAGTAATCAAAGACTAAAGCTATTACCCTATTGCTGTGCTTCAATAAATCCTATTTTAAACTAACGATCCTATTCTTTTGTATCGAAATTTTCATTGCACTATGCATACACGATACGCTGGTACGTCCTTACATAGGAGACGCATTAGTGGTCATCCTAATTTATAGTTTCGTAAAATCATTCATAAAGGTAACGCCGCTTAAAGCTGCAATCGGAGTATTGCTGTTTGCTTACGCCATAGAAATAGCACAATATTTTAACCTATGTAGTCAACTGGGATTAGATCACAATAAATTTGCAACCATAGTGCTCGGCAACACCTTTGGCATCGGAGACATCGTACTGTATACACTAGGAATCCTACTAACACTTGTAATCGAAAAAAATAGAGAAACCCGACTAAAGTAGGCCGTTATACTTGCGAAGAAACCACTCTCCTGACAAGGATAAAGCTAGTAAAACTAATAACCAAACCCAGTCAATCAAAGGACTCTTCTTTACAATGGTTTTCTGCACCGCTTTATAACTGTCATCGGCTAATAACTGCTTAATCAAAGCATCGGCTTCCCTAGCCAAGTAAGCTTTACCCTTAGTTTGATTAGCCAACTGGTTTAACTTATTCCAATCAGGATTAACAAATTGCTTTTCAATATCAAAATCTAAGACCTCAAACCCACTAGTATAAACCGAATTCGAATTAGACTCCTTAACCGTAAAGGTATAATGCCCTGCCGTTAATCCGTCTAAGCTTACTTTAAAAGAATTGGATGCGCGAACCAATTCATAGTTTTTAACTTGCTTCGTCTTTGTATTCGTCAAAGCTATAGATAATCGCGCTTTTTCGTCCAATTCGTAGTTCTTATTAAAATACTGCGCCGTAATTTCGATGCCTTCACCCGAATTATAAAAACGCTCGTTATTCACCACCAAGGACTTTCGTGCATTATTGGAAGCCAAATATTGTATGGTCTTATCCAAAAAAACATCAAAATCAGCAAATGTTTTTTTAGATACATAGCGCTCTGCACGCCATTTCCATATATTCTCCCCGAAAAGATAAGCACTACGACGCCCTTGCACTTCCGCAAAAGACAACAAAGGTTGCTGTGTCGGAATATTGTGAATTGTAGAAGACAGTAAAGTATTTACGTTCCCTGACGGAGTTATAGCACCAAATGGATTCTCCAAAGGAGGTAATTGTTCAAACCCAATATTGTCTAACGCAAACAAATTAAATTGACTCTCATAGGCCGCCAAATAATCCTCCTTTTGACCACTCATCTTAAACGTAAAGTACTTTTGATGCTGGTTTAAAAAGTTATAATCCGTGTCATTACCTGTAATGATCCAGGTATTCACCTTAGCATTTTCGTTTAAGTCAAACACTGCTTTAAAGGCCACAGTAGGCTGGTATAAAATCAATATATTGTAATCGGTTAACGTATTGATTTCTTTAGGCTTAAGAATTGTTACTTTACGCTGCGCATTAGACTCTATACTGCGTTTTATCGCTCCTAAATCTGGATGTGCCATATCAGAAACTAATGCCACAGCCGTCTTTTGATCAATCACTTCTACCGCAAAGTTCTTAATGTTGTTATACGTATTCTTTTCTGAAACCTTAGACGTAAGGGTAGCCTTCAATAATTGTAATCCCACTTTGTCTGCAGGCAACAAAACATTCAAAGTAACCGCTTTTTTTGTAGGCGAAAAGGCAACAGTTTGCTCGTTCAAAACGTTTGCTCCCTGAGCGATCTTAAACGTAGCGTTAACCGACTTAGTTCCCGAATAATTCAAAAAAACCTCTACCGGAAACTTATTCTTATGAAAGGCATATTTATTCACATTCAATTGCGCGACTTTCAAATCCATAAACGTAGTCGTATCCCCTACTACTAAAGGATAAACCTTTTGCTCAGCAGCAAACCCAAAAACATAATCCTCTCCAGAGGTTTGATTACCATCGGTAATCAATACTGTTGGAAAATGTTGGTTCTTATAGATCGTCTTCAAATTCTTGGCAACCAAATCCAAGTTGGTCTGCTTCCCTTTAAAGTCTATAGTATCAGCAGGAAGAAAATCAGAGGCAAACTGATAGGGCTGCACCTCAAACTTTGCTGTCAAATCGGTATTTCTTTTCAACTTCTCAAAAACTTCCAAAGCCACTTGATTAGCTTTCAAATCTTTGATTGATGCCGAATTATCGATGACAATTGGCAAAGGAGTCTTAAGGGTTTCAATTGTCTTTCTTGAAATAATCGGATTGATCAATAACAATAACAATCCAAAGACCGTAAAAAAACGCAAAAAAGCCAAAAGCAAAGTCACTCTCGTCCTACTTTTAATTTTATACAGATACTGATAAAAAGATACACCAGCAGCAAATACAATTGATACTAGTAATAACAAGATTGTTGTGGTGTTCATTTTAGCAAGTAATGTTCCGTGTTAAAAAAAGAAGCTATCGTTTAACTAACTTTTAAATCTATTATAGTTTCCCTGAAGGTAATCCATGCACTAGGTTAACATTCCGCCACATACATTAAGCACTTGTCCTGAAACATATGCACTCATGTCAGAGGCGAAAAACAAACAAGCATTGGCTACATCCTCAGGAGTTCCTCCGCGTTTCAAGGGGATCGAATCTCTCCATCCTTGCACTACATCGGCATTCAACTTAGCCGTCATCTCCGTTTCAATAAAACCAGGCGCAATGGCATTGCAGCGAATGTTTCTCGACCCTAGTTCTAGGGCAACCGACTTGGTAAACCCAATCATACCAGCCTTAGAAGCAGCATAATTAGCCTGTCCGGCATTTCCTTTTACGCCTACCACCGAACTCATATTCACGATTGAACCTTTACGATTCTTTAACATGATCTTCTGAACCGCTTTCGTCATATTGAAAACCGACTTTAAGTTAATCTCAATAACTTTATCAAAATCTTCTTCACTCATGCGCATTAAAAGGTTGTCTTTTGTAATACCCGCATTATTGATTAATACATCTACGGTACCAAACTCAATCATTACTTCGTCAACCAACGTTTGTGCTTCGTTAAAATCTGCTGCATTAGATTTATATCCTTTAGCTTTAATACCCATTGCCGTTAATTCGTTTTCTAAAACCAAAGCTGATTCTGCTGACGAACTATATGTAAAAGCTACATTAGCGCCATGTTGTGCAAATACTTTAGCAATTCCACTTCCGATTCCTCTACTAGCTCCCGTAATAATGGCTACTTTTCCTTCTAATAATTTCATGTTTAAAAAGAGTTTGTTTGATAATATTATTGAATGGTCAAATATAGCAATATTTTATACGTTGAAAAATAGAAGTGCTTTATAAAAATCATTTCGTTTACTTTAAAAAAAAAAGTATATTCACCACAAGACAAAGACAATATCATCGTCTATACTGTATTGCGGCCTATTCATTTTGCTAATTAACCCTCAATGACTGTGAACTCAACCCCCTTTGAACAACTATATCAAGAGTATCATATCTTGGTATTCAATGTGGCGTTGAACTATATGCAAAACCCAGAAGACGCGGAAGAAATCACGCAAGATGTATTTGTAAAAGTTCACAATGCGCTAGGGAGTTTTAATCACAACTCCTCTTATAAAACTTGGATTTACCGAATTACCATCAACCAATGCCTAGATTATATCAAACAAAAGAACAGCCAAAAGCGCTTCTTCATATTTGGCAAAAAAAGTCAAAACGAACAAGAATACTTAAACGCTTCCACATTTGAACACCCTGGTATTTTATTGGAAAATAAAGAAGAAGCCACAGTACTTTTTCAAGTGATCAACTCGCTCACGGAGAATCAAAAGACCGCATTCCTCCTGTCAAAACTTGACGGACTGAGCAATCCAGAAATAGCAGAAATCATGGAACTAAGCATCTCCTCCGTAGAATCCCTAATATTCAGGGCAAAAGCTTCCCTCCAAAATAAATTAGCAGAAAAATTTACAAGATACCGCAAGAAATAAAATCATCTCACGTCTATATAAGCATGGAACAAGAAACATGGATACAAAGAATCTTAGAAAGCACGAACGGCTTAACACCCGTGACGCCTAATGACGACTTATTAACCAAAATCCAACACAAGATTAAACAACAAAATTATGTGGCTTCAAAAACAGTTTTGCTACTAGCGGCTTCGATTGCGGTTTTGATTTTGCTAAACATAACACTAATAAAATCCAAAACCCAAGAAGAAGAAAAAAGAACAACGAATCCGACAGCCTACTTCGATAATACATTAAACAAAAGCAATCAGCTATACCAATAATCATGGAAAAATCTAAATTATTAACCATTAGTGTCTTTGGACTACTACTACTCAACCTAGCCACACTTGGATTTCTTTTCCTGCACGGACCTAAAGGACATCGTCCACCTCCTCAGGGTAATCAGCTACAACCTAGAGAGGTAATAATCAACCAACTCCATTTTGATGCTGCTCAGCAAAAGGACTATACTAAAATAATTCAAATACATCAAGATGCTATCCGTGAATTAGACAACAATATTCGTCAAACTAAAAACGATTTGTATGCATTGCTAAGTGATTCACAAGTTAATGTCAAGACTAAGGATAGCTTGATAAACGTTTTAAACGCTTACCAAAAACAAATAAACGAAACGCATTTCAAGCATTTTGAAGACATCAAAAAACTATGTCATCCGGATCAAATGGAAGACTTCAATACCCTGACCGGCGAATTAGGCAGAATCTTTACTCCCAACCGTATTCCTAGACATTAATAGTTCACCAATACTAATCAATCACAACCTTTTCAAATGAAAAACATAACCCTTATCATTATCGCTTTATTCGGAACAACATCGGCTATAGCGCAATACAACAATATTACGATCCCCCAAGCTTTGTATGGAACAAGTTTTGACTTAAATATTCATGAATCAGTGCGACAAATTAAAGCAACGGGGAACCAAACTGTTACCGGCTCCATTAACAATGAAACCTTTTGGGGACCAACTTTATTTGTAAACAAAGGTGACAACGTAAGTTTCAACGTTACCAATAACCTAAATGAATCAACGACAGTCCACTGGCACGGGATGCACCTTCCTGCCGTTATGGATGGAGGTCCGCACCAAGTCATTCCTGCTGGCACGCTTTGGCAACCTTACTGGAACATGACAAATGATGCGGGTACTTATTGGTTTCATCCACATTTACATGAAACAACTGAAGCACAAATCAGCAAAGGAGTTGGAGGATTACTTATTGTGAAAGACCCCATTGAAGCAGCTTTGGCTTTGCCACGAACCTATGGTACCGATGATATTCCCATCATAATGACTAGTAGAAATTTTGATGCTTCCAATCAGTTCTCCGTAGGAAGAGCTTATGGCGATTATATGTTAACCAATGGAACAATGAACGGCCAAATTACACTACCTAAGCAAGTGGTGCGTCTAAGATTGTTAAATGCAGAGATTGAAAGAGGCTATAATTTAGGGTTTAGCGACGGTCGAACATTTTATGTCATCGGAAACGACGGCGGTTTATTAAATGCTCCCGTAGCTGTAACTCGATTAAAGATTATGGTTGGGGAACGTTACGAAATTTTAGTTAATCTATCAAACGATACGGTCGGAGGAACCTTAGACCTAAAAGCCTATAATAGCGGTCAATCCAACAGTTTCCCGGGAGGCGAACCAGGTACTTCAGGTCAATTCGGAAGTTTGTTAAACAATACCACTTTCAATGTGTTACATATTAATATTGGAGCTACAACTACGGCCACTACTCCAATTACTTCAATCCCTACAACCTTGGCAAATAACACCTATTTTACGGCCGCAGATGCCACAGTGAATAGAACGGTAGCTATCAGTGGTGGACAGCCTGCTGGAAATCCTTTTGTTTTCGATGGTAGTGTTTTTAACATCAATACAATTAATAAAACGCTTACTGTAGATACCACCGAAAAATGGACAATAACCAATACCGCAGACCAAATTTTTGGCCATAGTTTTCACATCCACGATGTGCAATTTAAGATTGTATCGAGAAAAGTTGGATCAGCTGCTGCCACAGGACCTGCTGATTACGAATCGGGATGGAAAGACACTTTCTATATCCTCAAAAACGAAAGCGTTTCCTTTGTATGCCGATTTAAAGATTATGCCGATGCAACACATCCCTTTATGTATCATTGCCATTTTTCGCAACACGAGGATGATGGGATGATGGGACAATTTGTAGTAACTGGAACACCTCTTAGCAACTTAACTAATGCTCCTTCAACCAAATTTAAATTGTACCCAAATCCAGTGGATAGCAAATTATACATTAATTTAGTGGACCCATTGGCAGAGATTTATTATATCACCATTACTACGGCAGAAGGAAGAGTTGTGATGATGATGCCACAACCACAATGGCAAAATGGAATTGATGTTTCAAATCTGGCTGCAGGAGTTTATGTATTGCAAATGATGGATAAAGCCACCAAGAGTACCACAATTAAAAAATTCATAAAAAACTAAAGATGAAGAAAAAAGGTTGTTTGCCTATATTGCTTGTTGTGATAGTCTCTTTCCTGAGTTTTTCTTTTCTAGAGAAGACAAAGGAAAAATGTATCAAGGACTTTACCCTGAAAAGTGTCAACAATAAAAAGGTAGCACTTTCCAGTTTTAAAGATGCTAAAGGGTTTGTCGTTGTGTTTACTTGCAACAAATGTCCCATGGCAAAATTTTATTCAGAACGCTTAAACAAAATAAACGACAAATATCAAAAGCAACACGTCTACGTACTAGCCATAAATTCAATGGACACGTTGGCCTATGCTGAGGAATCGTTCACCCTAATGCAAAAAAAAGCCACTAAAGACAAATTTAATTTTCCATATTTGCAAGATAAGAAGCAAGCCATTGCTAAACAATTTAATGCTACACATACGCCGCAAGCTTTTGTCCTGTGGAAAAACAAAGGTGATGCTAAGTTTACCATTAAATACGAAGGCGCTATCGATGATAATGCCGCAGAACCAGATAAAGCCTTGAATCACTATGTAACAAATGCATTAGATGATTTACTGCAAAATAAAGCGGTTCGCACGGCAAAGTCGGAATCCTTTGGATGCCGCATATTCTTTAGAGGTGAAAAATATAAAATGTAAAATATAATCCTAACCAAGACCTATGAAAAAAATTATTTTAATAAGTTTAGTGTTATCAAACACCTTCTTATTGGCACAAACCAATCCGGCTATTACGAGTTGGTTACAAAACACTACAGGCATTACCGGCCGTCATTATGTTTCAGGTAATTCTACTCCAATAAATGATGCTGTGGCAGCCAATGTACAAACCGTGCAATATGATGCCAACTGGGTGTATGTATCCGCTACGGGAATTCCGGCTTATATCACAGGGCCGTTTTTAGATGGAAATCCGTCTTTAGCTACGGCTCAAAATAAAATATTCAAAATATCGCTAAATCCAGTTCAAAACACAGGAACCGCTACCGCGACAACAGGCGGTAATATCGGTATATTTAAAAACGGAGTGGCCTTATTCGACTACCGAGATGGTGTTTCTTGGAAGAATACTTCAAATGCTTTAGCAGGCGGTCCTCTGGGCGGTATGGGTGATGGAAAATGGAATAGAGACGCGGTTGTAGGTGAAAAGAATGGGTTCGATTGTGCCAAAGCACACCCAGCGATGGGCAATTATCACCACCACCAAAACCCCAGTGCTTTTAATCTAGACTTAGTAGTCATTTCAGACCGTTGTACCTTATACCCTTCGGATGGTTTATATGTAATAGATCAGACCCAACATTCACCGCTTTTAGGCTTTACTTATGATGGATTTCCAATTTATGGCGCTTACGGCTATGCGAATACCGACGGAACAGGCGGCATCGTCCGAATGAAATCAGGCTACCAATTACGCAATATTACGACACGTACGGTATGGGCTGATGGTACTGATGTACTAGACGGACCAGCCGTTAGTACCGCTTACCCCTTAGGTTATTTTCGAGAAGATTATGAATTTGCGGCCCATCCGTCTGACCCAAGTTATTTGGACTCTCATAATGGTCGTTTTTGTGTTACTCCCGAATACCCAGATGGCATATACTGCTACTTTGCTACGGTCGATGCTAATCACAACTCGGCCTATCCTTATGTGGTGGGGCCCACGTTTTATGGAACCAAAACCGCTAGTGCTGTAGCGTCAGTGCCTTCAGGAACGACCACTTATTTAGCTGCAGACACCTTTAGTTTAAACAAAGCAAACCTTACTATTTATCCTAATCCGGCCTCCGATTTTATTGCCATTCAAACACAGACCGTAGAAAACGATATGGTCGTAGAATTAATCGACACCTTAGGAAAAGTAGTGACTAAAGGAAAAATATTGCAAGGAAGCACCTTATCTATCCTAGAGACGGCTACAATTACCAATGGTGTGTACTTTGTTAAAGTTTCTGATGGCAAAAACAATAAAT
>JBJONL010000097.1:0-20806 GCA_046051865.1 Bacteroidota bacterium
ATTTCAAGTTACTTCAAGTTGGCTAACTCCATAACAATCAAAACACTAAACGTTAAACATTTCTTAATTTTTCTTACACCCTATGCCTTTTTTTCCGTATATTTAAATAACGAAATTTAGATTATGCACAAAAGTAAAACAAGAACCAAGGTAAAATATCTTGAACGATCGGATGTTGAGAAGGATAATAAAGTCGGCAAGCTTGTTATTATTGTTTTGAGCTTCTTATTATTTCTATCGTTGTTAATCTATATCTTGTATGATCTTTGTCTTGAGTTGTCCGTCTTTAAATAAGCGTACGGCACGCTAATTCTTTTTTATTTTCCATGAGATATTCTTATTTTCTATTGCTCCTTATATGCCAACTTACTTGCGGGCAAAGCGTAAAGCAGAAGGATCGCTATGGTGCTTCGATCGTCTTTGAAGATGGTTTAGTGCTAAAATCTAAAGATCGGTATGGAACTGCTTTATATTACATCGACGGTCAAACGATACGCAGTAAGAACCGCTATGGAGCGGCTTTGTTTTATCTTGATGGAAATACCGTACGAGCAAAAGACCGTTACGGAGCAGCTTTGTTTTATTTTGATGGGCCTACCATTAAAAGTAAAGACCGTTACGGGACAGCACTCTACTATCTTGACGGACAATCCTTAAAATACAAAGACCGTTATGGAAAAACGATTTACTACTTTGAAGGTATTCCTGAAAAATGGGTTATTGTTTGTTTGATTCGCTAATGACAAACTAAGGCCTTGTAAAAATAAACAGTGATGGTTCGGAAGTGTTTTCTGAATTAGTCTTTGCACTACTTTTGGTGTTTTCCACTTTTATTCCTATGCTCAACTAGAGGAAATCCAGGTTGTTTGCAAAATAGTTTTACCAATTCTAGCACGTAACAACGAAAGAGTAACGCATGCCAAACCTTTATTAAAAAAATGGTCTTGTACGATTTTTAATTAAAATACTTTTGATTCACCAAACGTAAATTGCATTTAATCGTTTTTGTAATTTCTCGTGGTTTACTTTACGATTTTTTGAAGTTTTTTGCATCAAAATTTAATGGTGTAGATGAAAAAAGCGGTACTCTCCTTCCTTTTATGGTTTGCTCTAGTAAGTATAATGCAGGCGCAGCAAGTTACGGTAACGGTTGCCAGAAAAAACAATGAAAAAGGAATACGAACTGATTTAGGTTACTTTGTGATCAACGAAGGTACACAAGCGCAGCAACGTAGTACTGGTACTTCAAAGTTGTTCGAAAAATACCCTGATTTAAATGCCTATGAAATCATCTATTCCGAGAAGAAACATATTGTTTTTCAAAACATTTTAGTGATTATCGCGTCGACTAAAGTCGGTGACAACAACGAAAATCAAGTGGTCTATGGCGTTGGATTTGGATACACGGAAGAAGCAGCGCTTAAAAATGCGATTTCTTGGATAAAATTATTAAATCCGGAGTGGTCACTAGAACAGCATGGCTATGAAATTGAACTAACAAAAGATTTTAGTTCGCAACCCTCGCCGAAAGCTACAAAATTGGCTAATCAAAATAAGAGAAAGACGAGTAAGCCTAAAAAACAAGTTGCCTAAATAACAGCATTCATCCTACATTATTTTCTTTAAAAACGCATACTTTCTAAAGCTTCCAAAACGTATTCGTGCATTACTTGTCGGTAATCCAAGTGGGTTACCATGCGTAACTTCCCTTGACCCATGGAACTGATTAAGATGCCTTTGGCTTTCAGTTTTTCAATCACCGCTTTTTCGTCTAAGCTCTTTTTGACTTCAAAAATTACGATATTGGTTTCGGTAGGTTCGACTTTTTCTATCCAAGGTAAATTTTGCAAGAGTTGGCCCAACTCCTCTGCTCTACGATGGTCGTCTTCAAGACGGTTGATGTTGTTTTTAAGTGCATAAATCCCGGCTGCCGCTAAATATCCCGATTGGCGTAGATTGCCTCCAAATATTTTGCGAATGCGCATTGCACGATGCATCGTTTCGGCATCAGCCACAAGTACCGAACCTATAGGAGCACCTAGGCCTTTTGAAAAGCAAACGGAGATGGTGTCGAACAATTCCCCAAACTGTTTGGGATGTTGTTTTTTGGCAACGATGGCATTCCACAAACGGGCGCCATCGAGGTGGTATTTTAGGTTGTTATCGGTACAGACTTCTTTTATCTTTTTTAGTTCTTCAATATCATAGCAGGCACCTCCTCCTTTATTAGTGGTGTTTTCTATTCCTACCATTTTGGATAAGGGCGCATGATAGAATTCGGGATCATTAATGCCAGCACGCACTTGTTCGGCAGTAATCATACCGCGATGGCCATCTAATAAATTAAAATTTACGCCGCTGTTAAACGAGGCTCCTCCGGCTTCATAAAGATGAATGTGAGACCATTTGTCGCATATGATTTGGTCACCCGGATTGGTATTCAATTTAATGGCGGTTTGATTCGCCATAGTTCCTGAAGGAAAAAAAAGGGCTGCTTCTTTACCGAATAGTTCAGCGACCATTTTCTCAAAAGCGTTAACGGTAGGATCTTGCTTGAACACATCATCCCCTACTTTGGCTTGAAACATGGCTTGTAACATCTCTGGCGATGGCTTTGTAACGGTGTCACTGATTAAATTAATTTCCATACTTTATTTTTATATAGCGTCAAGTTCCGACTTGTCCCTTCAGAATAATTAGTTATTTTTGTGACACAAAACTACATTATTTATGACAAATACCGAACAAATTAAAGGTATTGTAGAGCGCCTTGGTGCGTTGAGGAGGTATCTTTGACATTGATGCCAAGCTTATCGAGATAACAAACGAGGAAGAAAAGACCTTTGCGCCTGATTTTTGGAATAATGCCAAAGAGGCGGAAGCACTTGTTAAAAACCTGCGCTCTAAAAAGAAATGGGTGGAAGATTTTGAGAAGGCCGAAGCGATGCGTGAGGAACTTCAAATCACCTATGAATTTTTCAAGGAAGGTGATGCTACAGAAGCCGAGGTGGATGTGCAGTACGACCTTACTAATTCCCATATCGAAAATTTAGAATTCAGGAACATGCTCTCTGACGAAGGCGATAGCATGAGTGCGGTATTGCAAATTACGGCAGGAGCTGGTGGCACTGAAAGTTGCGATTGGGCTTCGATGTTAATGCGTATGTATTTAATGTGGGGTGAAAAAGAAGGGTATAAAATCAAAGAGTTGAACTTTCAAGAGGGTGAGGTTGCTGGACTTAAAACGGTAACATTGGAGTTTGAAGGCGATTATTCGTTTGGCTACTTAAAAGGGGAAAACGGCGTGCATCGTTTGGTGCGCATATCGCCTTTTGACAGTAATGCAAAGCGCCATACGTCATTTGCTTCCGTCTATGTTTATCCTTTAGTGGATGACAGCATTGAGATTGACATTAATCCGGCCGATATTGAGATTACAACTTCCCGTTCCAGTGGTGCTGGAGGGCAGAATGTAAACAAGGTGGAAACCAAAGTACAGTTGGTTCACAAACCCACCGGAATCCAAATACAATGTTCAGAAACCCGATCGCAACAAGACAACCGACAACGGGCTATGCAAATGTTGCGTTCACAATTGTACGAAATTGAATTAAAAAAACAACAAGCCCAACGCAAAGACATTGAAGCGGGAAAAATGAAGATTGAATGGGGATCTCAGATTCGGAATTATGTGATGCAACCTTACAAACTAGTTAAGGACGTGCGTACTGGCCATGAGACAAGCGATGTTGATAGTGTGATGAATGGGAATATTGACTCTTTTCTCAAAGCCTATTTAATGATGATGGGCCAACGCGAAGAGTAGTTTTTACTTCCATTTTTTAGGAAATTCGAATTCATTTGATTTTATTTGATGTCTATTCCAAACCAACAAACAATGAAATCCTATTCTATTCAAGAAATTAACGAATTAGTGGGAGGTGAAATTATGGGAAACACAACCCATAAAATTACAGCTCCTGAGCAGCTTGACGCGGCCACAACCACAGAAATATCAGTTATTGGCACTAAAAAATACGAGAAATTTTGGGCTGCTTCGAATGCCTGTGCAGCCATTGTAAACCAAGACATTGCCCTTGAGCCTGGCGAAAACCGTGCTTTTATTAAAGTAAAGAATGCTGATTTAGCCATGTCGCAAGTATTAGAGTTATTTGCGCCACCTCCACCTGTTTTCAGGACGGCTATACACCCAACAGCCGTAATCGATGAAAGTGCTACAATAGGTGCTGGAACACGAATTGGAGCTAATTGTTATATCGGACCCAATGTTGTGCTTGCAGACGATGTTACGCTTTATCCTAACGTTACTATACTGGACGAAACTACCGTGGGTAAAAACACGACAATCTGGTCGGGAAGCGTTATCAGAGAGCGTTGTCATATAGGGGCACATTGCATCATCCATCCGAACGCTACCATTGGAGCCGACGGATTTGGATTCCGTCCTTGTCCAGAGCGAGGTTTGGTTAAGATTCCGCAAATAGGCAATGTTGTCATTGGAAACGGTGTCGAGATTGGAGCCAATTCTTGTGTGGATCGCGGTAAATTTAGTTCTACGGTAGTTGGCGATGGTTGTAAAATCGACAATCTTGTTCAAATAGGACACAACGCTAAACTGGGTCGTTTTTGTATTATGGCAGGAAATTCGGGTTTAGCAGGTTCTGTTATCTTGGGCGACGGCGTTATGATTGGCGGAAGTGCTTCGATTAAAGATCACACGACTATTGGCAAAGGCGCAATTGTAGGAGCTGGATCGGGCGTGGCTAATGACATTGAAGCGGGTAAAACCGTTTTAGGTTATCCTGCTATTGATGCACGTGACGCTTTAAAGCAATGGGCAATCTTAAAAAGATTAGTAAGAGATTCAAAATAAATTCTGCTAGTACCAGAATAATATCTTATATTTGCATCGAGGATTCCGAAAGGAAGTTACACCTCACCACAATAGTCGATCGCTCCAGGTCGACTTTTGTATTTTTATACCAAATCAAAAGCCCAAAACGAATGGTCGTTTTGGGCTTTTGATTGTTAGAGTAACACTTCTTTTAGGAAGGCCAGCATTGCCTTCCAGGACCGGGTATCCGCCAGTTCGTTGTAGGCGGCTCCTTTAGCATTATCGGTGCCGGCGTTTTTATCGGTAAAAGAATGCACGGCATTAGCATAATAAATCATTTGCCAATCGGCTTCAGCCTTTTTCATTTCAGCTTGAAAATAGTCAATCTCTTCTTTTGATTCGTACGGATCATCCGCTCCGTGCAGCACTAATACTTTCGCTTTGATGGGTGAAATATCTCGCTTCACATCTCTACCTAGGCCGCCGTGGAACGATACGATTCCTTTTACGTTCAAATTGATACGGGCTGCTTCAATGGCTCCAGTACCTCCAAAACAATACCCCATTACGACGATATTATCGGGGTTAGCGCCTTTTTTTATTAATTGCTCTAGGGCTAATTTGATTCGGATTTGGTATTCTTTTATATTGGCTTTAAAGTACCCTGCTTTTTGACCCGCTTCAGCATAATTGGTGGGACGTTTATCTTTACCATATATATCGGCTACAAACGTAATGTAACCAAGGGCAGCTAAGCGATTAGCGCTCTCTTTAGCATGATTATCAATTCCCATCCACGCGGGCAGGATTAAAATCCCAGGGCGGTTTGGTGTCGCTTTGGCGGGTTTTACTATAATTCCACTAAGCAATTGTTCGCCATCTTTATACTCTACCTCTTTGGCTTGAGAAAAGGCATTGAATGCATTTTGCATGACTAAGGCCCATAAAATTAATATGATTTTCATACGACAATATTTTATTTGAGGCCTAAATTTAACAAATTGTCTTGACAACTCGTGCTAATTGTCGGTAAAAAAGAAAAAGCAACCTTAGGCTGCTTTTTTCTGTAGTATTGTAATTGCGAATTATTTCTTTTTATTCTTTGCTTTGCTCTTAGCTTTCTTCTTAGCTCTTTCTTTCTTCTTAGCTTTTACTTTAGCTTTTTTAGCCTTTTCTTTAGCTTTGGCTTTTTGTTTTTTCTTTCTAGCTTTTGCCTTATCTTTAAGCTTTTTATCTTTCGCTTTAGCCTTTTGCTTTTCTTTTTTAGCTTTATCTTTCTTTTTAGCTTTGGCTACTTTGGTTTTGTCTTTTTCAGAATCACTCATAATTTCTACAGTTTCTTCAATGGGAGCTACCGCTTCAATGGCTGGCGCTTCCGTATTAATTTCCTTTTGCACTGCAACTTTTACAGCTCTTGTTCTGGTTCTTGGAACCGGTTTTGGCTCCTTGTTTTCAACCACTTCTGTTGCGGGAGCTTCTAAGTTTGCGTCACTACCCTCATTTATATTTACTACTTCTTCACTTTTAGTTAAATCGTTCTCAGTCATGTTGTTGTTGCTTTATTTAATCTTTATGTTAATTTAATGTAAATTTAATGTAAACAAAAGTACACAATAAAGTATTCCGCCAATGTTAAGTTTTCGTTTCAAGTAAAAACTTAACATTGGACCCCTACCAAGCATTGATTTTGATTTAGTTACAAAAATCATCCTAAAACAAAGAACTCCTATTGCTTACACAATAGGAGTTCTTTTTGAGAGAAAAAGTCTCTTTATTTATAAAAATAAATTTAACAAATAATACACTAGTATAGCAATAACTGCTGAAACAGGAATGGTTAATACCCAAGCCCACAATAAATTAACAGTAACACCCCATCGTACGGCAGAAACCCTTTTGGTCACCCCTACGCCAATAATCGATCCTGTTATCGTATGCGTTGTAGAAACTGGTATTTTAAAATGCTCTGTCGTAAATAAAGTCAAGGCTCCAGCTGATTCCGCCACTACACCTTCGAAAGCCGTTACTTTGGTGATTTTGGACCCCATTGTTTTTACAATCTTCCATCCTCCACTTAGTGTCCCTAATGCAATTACTGTATAACATGTTAGGGGGATCCATCCTGGCATTTGACCGTCCACTTTCACACCATCGATTTCAGTAGGCAGTACCACATTTAAATCCAATAGTCCGTCAGACATATTAAAATTAGGATGTGTCTTCAAAAATACAGCAACTGCTGCAGCAATAATACCCATTACTTTTTGTGAATCATTACCACCATGTCCTAAGCTAAATGCTGCAGAGGATAAAAGCTGCATTTTCTTAAGAACCTTTTCGGCTTTAGCGGTAGAGAAACTGCTGAAGAACAAGTTGAAAATGGCTAAGGAATAAAATATTATGGCTACTAAAAACCATTTGATATTCGAAGGTTCACTGATAAAGTACCAAAAGTCATTGTGAAATAGTGCTTTCTTAGGCGTCGCATCAAATTTTAATACGGTACTAAAAAACAGTAAGACTAATACCATCAGCACTATTGTAAATATTTTGGGGTAAATTCCTTTTCTTGAGGAATACATCAACCAAAGCGAAATAAAATAGGAAATAATCATTCCTAATAAGGGTGCTAAAACAATAAAAGCAATTACGATTAAAACACCAGAAGGCAAGCCACCTTCTTCTGCTGGTTTGTACCAATTCACGACATGGAATCCTGCGTGCGCAATTGCAGCCCCTGCAAAACCACCAATAAGCGTATGTGAAGAAGAGGAAGGAATCCCTCTCCACCAGGTAAACAAGTTCCAAATAATAGCGGCGATAATCCCGGCCAGAATAACCGTTAGATCTATATTCTCGGTTTTAGCGGTTTTAGCGACGGTATCGGCCACTCCAAATCCGAAAACCCAATAGGCTAAGAAATTAAAGAATGCAGCCCAAAGTACGGCTTGAAAAGGAGTAAGTACTTTCGTAGCGACAATAGTAGCAATAGAATTTGCTGCATCGTGGAATCCGTTGATGTAATCAAAAAAAAGTGCTAAAACTATAATTACAATTAGTAATGTCATAGGTTCCTAATTGGTTTTACTTTATGAGTGTTTAACAGAGATTTGCTCCATTACATTTGATACACTTTTACATTTATCAGAGGCCATTTCTAAGGCAGACAAAACTTCTTTGTATTTGATTATATTCTTTGCATCCGTTTCGTTTTCAAAGATATCAGCAACTGCTTTATCAAATACTGAATCTGCTTTACTCTCTAACTTGTTTATCTTTTTGCAAGTATCTTTGATATCTTTTGAATTGCTAAAGTCTTTTAATTGTTTAATTCCTAAACCTATTAATTGACAAGCTTCAAGATTAATTTCTGTTAGTTTACGAATGGATTTTGTAATTTTTTCTACTTGATATAAACGCATTCTACTTGCTGCTCCATGCATATTATCCGCTACATTATCAATGGCTTTGATTAAAGAGTGAATATCTTCGCGGTCAAAGGGCGTAATAAAATTTCGGCTTAGCTCTAGATGGGTCTTATGTGTTATTTCTTCGATTTCTGCTTCTAATTCTTCTATTTTGCGAAAGTACTCTTCTCGTTCGGCTTTTGGCGCATTTACGGCTTCGTGCAGCGTTTCAGCAAGAATAATTAAATTGGTTGAAGCTAATTCAAAAAGTGGGAAGAATTTTTTATCCTTCGGAACTAAAAATTGGAAAATAGTGTTTATCGTCATCGTACAAAATTTATGATGCAAATGTATCTATCTAATGTTAAGAGAACATTAACAATATAAAAATAGTAGTATGAATTATTTGATTTAAAAGTACAGCACTATTTACCTTTTTGAAAACGTTTTCGTAATTTAGCCCGCAATCCAAACCATACTTTAACGCATTTATACTACCATGGACATTAACTTCAATAAAAACGAAGATCACAACAAACTTTTACTAACCGATTTAAAACAACATTTTGCTAAGGTAAAATTAGGCGGAGGTCAAAAACGCATTGAAAAGTTGCACGCTGAAGGCAAAATGACGGCCCGAGAGCGTATCGATTATCTGTTAGATCCGAAAGCTAAAAGTATTGAAATTGGCGCCTTTGCTGGCGATGGAATGTATGCTGAACACGGGGGATGTCCGTCGGCCGGAGTTGTAGTGAAAATTGGATACATCAAAGGAAAACAATGTATCGTCGTAGCGAATGACGCTACTGTTAAAGCAGGAGCTTGGTTTCCCATCACGGGTAAAAAGAACTTGCGAGCCCAAGAAATTGCCATTGAAAATAGGCTACCTATTATCTACTTAGTGGATTCCGCTGGTGTTTATTTACCGCTGCAAGACGAAATTTTCCCTGATAAAGAACATTTTGGTCGCATCTTTCGAAACAATGCAGTTATGAGCAGCATGGGGATTACCCAAATTGCAGCTGTAATGGGAAGTTGTGTTGCTGGTGGTGCCTACCTTCCTATTATGAGTGATGAAGCTATGATTGTGGATAAAACTGGTAGTATATTCTTGGCGGGAAGCTATTTGGTTAAAGCGGCTATTGGAGAAAATATCGATAACGAAACCCTGGGTGGCGCTACCACGCATTGCGAAATCTCAGGCGTTACTGATTATAAAGCGAAAGACGATAAAGATGCTTTGGACCGTATTAAAAGTATCGTTGGAAAAATAGGCGATTATGAAAAAGCAGGATACAATAGAGAAACGGCTCAAAAGCCAGCTTTAAATGAGGCCGATATTTATGGCATCATCCCGAAATCAAGAAGCGACCAATACGATATGATGGAAATCATCAAGCGTCTTGTTGACCAATCCGAAATGGACATGTACAAACCTGATTACGGTAAATCCATCATCACTTGTTATGCTCGCATAGATGGTTGGGCTGTAGGCATCGTTGCCAATCAACGTACGGTATCTAAAACTAAAAAAGGAGAGATTCAATTTGGAGGAGTCATTTATTCCGACTCTGCTGATAAAGCCACTCGTTTTATTGCCAATTGCAATCAAAAGAAAATTCCGCTAGTCTTCATTCAAGATGTAACTGGATTTATGGTGGGTTCGAAATCAGAACACGGAGGTATTATTAAGGATGGCGCTAAAATGGTGAATGCCGTTTCTAATTCGGTTGTCCCAAAATTTACCGTCATTGTAGGCAATTCCTATGGCGCTGGAAACTATGCGATGTGCGGTAAAGCATATGATCCTAGATTAATATTTGCCTGGCCTAGTGCAGAACTAGCGGTTATGGGTGGAACACAGGCGGCAAAAGTATTAGCGCAAATCGAAGCCTCTTCTTTAAAAGCGAAAGGCGAAGTGATTGACGAGAAAAAAGAGCAGGAACTGTTTGATAAGATAAAAGCCCGCTATGATGCTCAAGTTTCTCCGTATTATGCTGCTGCACGTTTGTGGACGGATGGCATTATAGACCCACTAGACACTAGAACATGGATATCGATGGGCATTGAAGCAGCCAACCATGCCCCTATTGAAAAGAAATTTAATTTGGGTGTGATTCAGGTTTAACTAAAAATGCCGCAGCCGTTATTTCAACATTTTAAACAATCAGTTGCTGGCATTCCTTTGCCACAGCGGTTTACGTTCCCTTTTTTTTACGAGCCTCATGCTCTGAGCATCATTGCTACAGCTGAATTACAACAATATTTAGAAACACAAACTGATTTTGAACATAATTTTGGATTAGATAATGCGCAAGAAAGTCTTGCGATTGGAAAGATGTTTGGCGTACTAGTGGTGCAAGATGCTGCAGGCACTTTAGGGTATCTTTGGGCTTATTCGGGTAAATTGGCCGAAAGCAATCAGTGGCCTCGTTTTGTTCCTACTGTGTATGACATGTTGGACCAAGACGGTTATTTTAAAAAAGAAGAAATTACCATAAACGAACTTAACCGTGCTATTGAAACGATTGAGCAGGATATCCAGTATTTAACTTCAATTGAGAACTTAAAAAAAACCACACAACTAGCTGAAAAAGAATTAGCTGTACAAAAAGAAAAAATTAGAGCTGGAAAAAAAGTTCGGGCAACCCAACGGCTATTGGCCACCTCGCAACAAGAACTAGATGCGCACAACAAAGCAAGTCAAGATGAAGGGATACTTCTAAAAAAAATGACGCAATATTGGCATTACAAAACCGAAGAAGCTGCCAAAAACCTTGCCGTTTTTACCAATAAAATCAACCAACTGAAAGAAAGCCGCAAGCAAAAATCGGCTTCTCTTCAACAGCGGCTTTTTCAAGAATATGCTTTTCTTAACCAGTATGGAACCTTAAAAAGTTTGGATACTATTTTTCAAGGCAATCCTCCAGCTGGAGCTGGAGAATGTGCCGCGCCCAAACTTTTGCATTATGCTTTTCAAAACCAACTCAAGCCAATTGCTATGGCCGAGTTTTGGTGGGGACAATCACCTAAATCAGAAGTGCGCAAACACAAACAGTTTTATCCTGCTTGTACGGGTAAATGCCAACCTATTTTAGCACACATGTTAGAAGGCATCCCTTTAGAAGACAATCCGTTTACGATTAACCATGCCGAAAGTAAAGTTCTAGAGATTGTTTATGAAGACGATTTTCTAGCCGTGGTGAATAAACCTACTGAACTGCTTTCAGTTCCGGGAAAACAAGTCACCGACTCTGTTTATAGCCGAGTTAAGTTGCTTTATCCAAAAGCTACCGGTCCGCTAGTCGTGCATCGCTTAGATATGTCAACCTCGGGATTGTTATTGATTGCTAAATCAACTTCGGTACACAAAAAGTTGCAATCTCAATTTATCAAAAGACACATTAAAAAACAATATATTGCCCTACTTGACGGTCTAATTAACGAAGAGCGAGGAAGGATTGAATTACCTTTGCGCCCTGATTTCCATAATCTTCCTAACCAACTGGTATGCTTTGCATTTGGCAAATCAGCACAAACCGATTGGGAAGTAATCAATAGGACGGAACACCATACTTTAATTCGGTTTTATCCTATTACTGGTCGGACGCATCAACTTAGGGTTCATGCGGCCCATCCCAGTGGTTTGAATACGCCCATAGTAGGAGATGATTTGTATGGAACGAAAGCTAATCGCTTGCATTTACACGCCGAAAGCATTACCTTTCAACATCCGATGACTAAAGAAGAAATGACTGTTACAGTAGAAGCTGCATTTTAATTTAATAAACGACTAACCTCTATCGAATGGTTACTATGAAAAAGACCTTGTTCACATTCGCTTTTTTATTGGGATTAAATTTAATGGGTACAGCACAGCATAGATTTACCCGTAAAGATTCTTTACAAGGTGGCATGTCTGCTGAACGTACTTGTTTTAATGTATTACGTTATGATTTAAACCTAAAAATTAATCCTCGAGATAAAGCAATTGCAGGATTTAATGAAATCACATTTAAAGTCACGGCTCCTACGGCTAGAATTCAATTGGATTTATTTCCAACCTTGACCATTGATTCAGTGATTTGTGCTACTAAAAGACTAAAATTCAAAAGAGAATACAATGCTGTATTCTTAGACTTTCCAGAACTATTGGCTTTAAATTCGGTGCATCAACTGCGGTGCTATTATAATGGCAAACCCATTATTGCGCAAAATGCGCCTTGGGATGGCGGATTTGTATTCACCACCGATATGAATAATAAACCATGGGTAAGTGTGGCTTGTCAAAGAACTGGGGCTAGTTTGTGGTTTCCCTGCAAAGATGGTCAGTCCGACGAACCCGATAATGGCGCTAGTATTAAAATTGCCGCTCCAAATGGGGTAACAGCTGTTTCCAACGGTAGGTTTATAGGTTCAACTGATTTACAAAACGGCTATACGCGGTGGGACTGGGAGGTTAAAAATCCCATTAACAATTATGATATCAATGTGACCCTAGGTGACTTTATTCATTTTCACGATACTTATAAAGGCCTAGATTTAGATTACTATGTCCTTCGGGACAATGAAGACCGCGCCAGAATACAATTTGAGGGAGTCAAACCGATGTTAGATTGTTTTCAAAGTAAATTTGGCCCCTACCCTTTTACTGACGATGGTTATAAACTTATAGAGACACCTTTTTTGGGCATGGAACACCAAAGTGCAATTGCCTATGGCAATATGTATCTTAAAGGCTATTTAGGACACGATAGGTCAGAAACAGGAATAGGATTGACCTTTGACTTTATCATCGTACATGAAAGCGGACACGAATGGTTTGGCAACAGTATCACCGCTAAGGACATTGCTGATATGTGGATACACGAAAGTTTTACTACTTATAGTGAAGCGGTTTATGTTGAATGCCAAATGGGCTATGAAAAAGGGCAATCCTATATCAACGGTTTGAAAAGCAAAGTAATTAACGACGGGCCGATTATTGGGAAATACGGTGTTCGAAATGAAGGTTCCAGTGATATGTATGCGAAAGGAGCTTTGATGTTAAATACCATTCGTCACCTAGTAGCAAATGATGCTAAATGGTGGGCCATCTTATTTAAGTACGCCACAACTTATCGTCATCAAATTATTGACTCTAAGACGGTGATTACGTTTTTCAACACTGAAACGGGAATGGATTTAACTAAAGTATTCAATCAATATCTTCGTTATGGTACCCTCCCCAGATTGCAATATCGCATCAAAAAAGGTAAATTAGAATGTCAGTGGATTGCTATGGAACCCAATTTTAACATGCCTGTTGATGTAAAAATCAATGGAATAAAGACCCGCATATACCCAACGACTCAATGGAAAAGCACTAAGCACAAGATTACAAGTACGGAAGCTATAAAAGTTTTAACCGAAGACTTTTACATTAACGTTGAATAATCATTTGAATTACGAGCACCACCGACATTGAAAATAAAAAAAGCACTACTTAAATTAGTGCTTTTTTTTTTAAGCTAAAGATTCTTTTCTCAAAATCTTACCCGTTGCTGTATCCTTAAAAGTTGGAATAAAAATAACTTCTTTTGGTTTTTCATATTTATCAAGCTCATCATACAGGGTTGGCTCTAATTCATGCTTTTCCCCTTCTAGTACCAATACTACTTTTTCGCCCAATTCGGCATCCGGTTTCGATGCAATGAAATACCGCTCGTGTATTTTAAGCGCTAGTTTTTGTTCGATTTGTTCTGGAATTAATTTGATGCCTCCGCTATTAATAACATGGTCCATTCTTCCCAAAAAAACAAATCGGTTTTCATCAAGCAATTCCACTATATCGTTGGTGACAATTACCTCATCCGATATTCTTGGTGCTTGAATGACTAGACAGTTTCTATCATCATAAGTAACCGTCACATCGGGCAACACTGTAAAAGCAATTTCACCTAACTGCCGGGCTGCGATATGAGTAATTGTCTCTGTCATTCCGTAGGTCTCGTAAACTACCGTAGGCAATTTAAGCAACTTTTTTTCAAGCGTTTTATTAACTGCTGCCCCGCCAATAATAAGTTTTTTGACCTTCTTTAATTCGGTTAAAGAATTTTGGGCTTGTAAGGGAACCATTGCTGCAAAGTCGTATTCGGATTCATTTTGCCACAAGGGATGAGAGCTTGGAGCTACAAATTCTAAATCCAAGCCCAAGATCATAGCGCGTACTAACATCATTTTGCCTGCAACGTATTTAACGGGTAAACAATGTAAAGCTTTATCACCTGGTTTCAAATCGAAAAAATCACCCGTCGCAATGGCTGAATACACCATTGCTTGTTTGCTAACCGTTATTATTTTGGGATCACCGGTTGTTCCCGACGTTTGCATTTGGATATAATCCTTACTATCAAACCAATCCAATAGAAAGTCACCGACTGGCTTTTCAAAATCTTCTCCTTCTTTAATAAAACTGTAGGCTACCCTACACAGGTCGTCTCGGTCAAGACTGAAACCATTTAATTTAAATTGATTGTGAACTTTTTCGTAGGTCGGGTTATACATGATTTTCTATATTTACAATTGAATTTGGCGAATCTAACACTATGTTTCCAGCTAATTTATCTTTCCAATTTGTCCATTTGTATTTTTTACTAAAGATAAATAATAACAAAGGAAAAACAATAAAAACAGGCAACAATACGTCTATACCTGCTGAGGGCGTTGCTGTATCTTTTAATATGGAATCCGTTTGAAAGGCTGACCAATCGGACGTAATTAAAAGCGCTCCTACCAAATTGTTGGCTGCATGAAACCCTAAAGCTAGCTCCATGCCTTCGTCCATTAACGTTATGATCCCCAAAAACAAACCGGTTCCGACATAGTAGATCAAAATAATAGAACCCATTTTTTCTACTTCGGGATTGGCTATGTGCATCATACCAAACATAAAAGACGTGACCAATAAGGGTACTATTTTCTTTCTAGTTGCAAGTCCGAGGCCTTGCATTATATACCCTCTAAAAAGGTATTCTTCAAAGCTTGTTTGTATGGGGATTAGCAACCCGGCTAAAACGACTAATATCAGAAAAGGCAAGGGTTTAAAATTTAATTGGAAATCTTGTGGGTTTATATAATATAACGCTACAGTTGAGCCAATTGTAAAAAGACTCCAAATGAAAAAAGAGAAAAATATTCTACCCCAATCCACTTTACGTCTTGAAGTCGTTAAAGAAAGAATCGTTTGTTTATGAAGGTAACGAACCCATACAAAGAGCAAGACGATACCTACTACAAAAGGAAGCATGTTTTCTACAAAAACTCGATTAACTCCCCTTTCTGCAATTTCGGTTTTAATTATTTGATTTACATCAAGATTTAATAGTTTTATTGCCAAATAGTTTATTACCATTAATCCTAAAAAGCCAAGCGGTATCGGGAGATAAAGCAATAAACTCTTCGGTTTAGCATTCAATAACTGTTTAATATACATTTGATAAATTTTAATTGTCTAAGGTAACTTTTTTCCATTAATATCAATTACTTTGCAAAAAAAAGATGTTACAAGTCCTCCATAATCCACGTTGTGGTAAGTCAAGAAATTGCCTAGCGTATCTAAAGGAATCAAATAAAGAATTTGAAGTACTTCCTTATTTAGAAACACCTCCTACTGTTGAAGAACTAAAAATACTGCTCAAAAAACTGAAGGTTAGTCCGCTAGAACTCGTGCGGCAAAAAGAAGCCCTTTGGATTGCCAACTACAAATCCAAATCACTTACCGAAGAAGAGATTATTAAAGCCCTTTCTGAACATCCCATATTGATTGAAAGACCTATTGTCATTGACGGTGAAAACGCTGTTATCGGCAGAGAGCTAGATAAACTTGAGCGATTCTTGTAGTGATTATGACCGTTATTTAACAAAGAATTGTGAATCCAAGGTTAAACCAAAACGTACTTTTGCAATTCTAAGCATGTAAAATTCAGATGAAAAAAATTCAAATCCTATCTACGTTATTGTTTTTATGTTGTTCCTTTTTCTCCTATTCGCAGCAGAAAGAAGAACGTCCCAAAATAACGATTACAGGTAAAATTATTGAAAAAACCAGCAAACTTCCTTTAGAATATGCCACGATTACTTTAAAAAACACTAAAAACCCGAAACTCATTTTTGGTGGTATAACGGATAGCAAAGGAGATTACACCGTAGAAATTACGCCGGGTGTCTATGATATTTCACTAGAATTTATTTCGTTTAAGCCCATTTTAATTCCTCAAAAGAAACTCTTTGAAGCTAGTGATATAGGTACGCTTGGATTGGAGGAAGATGCGACCCAATTAAAAGAGGTGGTTGTACGAGCGGAAAAAACTACCGTTGAAATTAAGTTAGATAAAAAAGTTTACAATGTGGGGCAAGACATGATTGTAAAAGGTGGAACAGCTAGCGATGTATTGGACAATGTTCCCTCTGTAACCGTTGACCCTGATGGCAATGTAGCTTTGAGAGGAAATGACAATGTTAAAATTCTGATTGATGGCAAACCAACAAATGCAATAAACATAGCGGATGCTTTAAAAACAATCTCTGCAGATGCGTTAGACAAAGTAGAGGTCATCACTAATCCGTCTGCTCGATACGATGCAGAAGGTGGTGGAGGAATCATAAACATCGTACTTAAAAAAGGAAAAAGTCAAGGAATAAACGGAACCTTTATAGGCACTGTTGGAGATCCTAGAAACTATGGATTGGTTTCTACACTTAATTTTAAAAGTGAGCATTTTAATTTATTTACCACAGTTGGATACAGCGACAACAAATCACCAGGAAATTCGCTAACTGATACTGATTATTTAAATTCTGACGGCACGATTCAAAAGAGCATTAACGAAAGAAGTACTCGAGAACGAGGCCGCAAAGGGTTCAATTACACTGTAGGCATGGATTGGTATTTGGATAAAACTTGGACTTGGACTAATGCTTTTACTTACCGCAAAAATAATGGAACAAACCCTGACAATGTTTACTTATTTAATTATGAAGCGGGTAATAATTATGTTAGAAATAGATATAATGATCAATTTACGAATACGCGAGATCTGGAATACACGTTTAATTTCACCAAGAAATTTAAAAGAGACGGACATAAATTAACCTTTGATGGTTCTTTTACTAACAACCTGAATAATGATGTTTCAACAATATATGATCAAGTAGTAGGGCAAGATCTCATTTCAAGAGAATCTACCATTAATTATCAAACACAAAACAGAAACTTATTCCAGTCGGATTATGTTATGCCTTTGGGAAAAAACAGTCAGTTTGAAGCAGGATACAAAGGAGATTTCAATGAATTGCTGACCGATTACAATGTTGGAAGTATCGATGCTACCGGAAATTATACTCCGAATAGTAATTATACGAATAAGCTTGATTACAAAGAAAAGATCAATGCTTTGTATACCCAATTTGGATCTAAAATAAATAAATTCTCTTATTTGTTCGGAATTAGATATGAGGATTCAAATATTGATATCAATCTTTTGACCACAAATGATTTCAATAATAAAAGATACCATAACTTTTTCCCTAGTGCTTTTTTAACATATCAATTAACAGACCAAAGCACGATATCTGTAAATTATAGTAAAAGAATTTCCCGACCTAGATCACGATTTATTAATCCGTTTTCAAATTATTCCAGTAACGTAAATATTTTTCAAGGAAATCCAGATATTAATCCATCGCTAACGGATGCTTATGACATTGGGTACATGAATAAATGGGGTAAGGTAACCTTTTCCACCTCCATGTATTTCAATACCACAAAAGATGTTTTTCAATTTATAAGAAGACCAAACGGCAATTACGTAGTAACCACCGTGGTTGACGGCGCCGATATCTTAAATGAAAACGGACAAGTAATACAAGTAGTAGGCGGAGCTGATATTACAACTCCCGTAATTTTATCTACTCCAATCAATTTAGCCAAAGAAGACCGATTTGGATTTGAATTCAACATCAATTACACCCCATATAAATGGTGGAAACTAAACGGAAACTTTAACTTCTTCCAAAGTAAAACAGCCGGAAGCTACTCATATACGATAGAAAATACCGGTGAAATTGTATCCCAAGATTTTGGTAATACCGCTGCTAGTTGGTTCACTCGAGTTTCCTCAAAAATAACGTTACCTTACAAGATTGATTGGCAAACTAATGCCACCTACAACGCTCCTCAAAACAATGCTCAAGGGAGAAGTTTAGGCACTTATGGTGTAAATTTAGCTTTCAGTAAAGATGTTTTAAAAGACCACGGTACAATAGCGCTAAATGTGAGTGATGTTTTCAATTCGAGAAAACGAATTAGTGAAACTAACCTAGCAACTTTAAATTCGTATAGCGAGCAACAGTGGAGACAACGCCAAATAAACCTTTCATTTACCTACCGCTTTAATAAATCAAAAACCGACAGGGAAAAAGATAAAAAACAAAAGGGTAATCAAGACGGACAAGATAACGGAGATTTACCTGGATAATGACAAAAAAAAGTCCCGCTGTGCGGGACTTTTTTATTACAAAAACTTAAATTAAGCTATTTGCTCGGCATCTCTTTTTGCTCTTCTTTCTTGAAGAAATTCTCTCATACCCCCAAAGATCCAATAAGGAACTATAAAAGTAATCAAGAACATCATTAACCAAAAACCAATGGTCAAAATGGTTAAGAATGCTAAGAAACCTAAATACTGTTGAAATTCAAACATGTTTTCCGGAATTTTTTGAATTATAAGCAAATGTATGAGTAATAATTTATGTAACCAAAAAAGAAAACTGTTTTTATTGAATAGTTTTTAACTAACCCGTATTAATAAATAGCTGTTTTAATTAAAAAAAGTTAAAATGGTACTGCTAGCAGCAACGCTAGTGCTGCAAACATTTGTATAATCCCTATCTTTACTACTCTCTTTAAAAATATCAAAATGGAATTCCGAATAGAAAAAGACACTATGGGTGAGATACGAGTACCCGCAGATAAGTATTGGGGAGCACAAACTGAACGCTCGCGAAATAATTTTAAAATTGGACCCACTGGATCTATGCCATTTGAAATTATAAATGGCTTTGCTTATCTAAAAAAGGCTGCCGCTTATACCAATTATGACTTGGGAATATTAACAAAAGTTAAAAGAGATGCGATAGCCCGAATTTGTGACGAAATCTTGAATGGCAATTTAAACGATCAATTTCCTTTAGTCATTTGGCAAACGGGCTCCGGTACCCAAAGCAACATGAACGTAAATGAGGTGATTTCTAATAGAGCGCAAGTAATAGCTGGTTTAAAAATTGGAGATAACGATGCCATTTTAAAAGCAAATGATGATGTAAACCAATCGCAGTCTTCTAACGATACATTTCCTACCGCCATGCACATCGCTGCTTATAAAACACTTATCGAAAGGACCATTCCTCCTATTGAACAACTAAAAGATACTTTACAGTCAAAGGCAATAGCATTTGAAAAGGTTATTAAAATAGGTCGAACTCATTTAATGGATGCAACTCCTTTGACGCTTGGACAAGAAATTTCAGGTTATGTTGCCCAATTAGAACATGGACTTAACGCCCTGAGAAACTCCCTACCGCATTTAGCAGAATTAGCTTTGGGTGGAACAGCGGTCGGTACTGGATTAAATGCTCCCAAAGGATATGATGTAAAGGTAGCCGAATATATTGCTCTTTTTACGGGACTTCCTTTTGTTACAGCCAAGAACAAATTTGAAGCATTGGCTTCCCATGATGCCTTAGTGGAAAGTCATGGAGCTCTTAAACAATTGGCTATTTCCTTAAACAAAATCGCCAATGATATCCGAATGATGGCTTCAGGTCCGCGCTCAGGTATAGGAGAGCTATTCCTTCCTGAGAATGAGCCTGGATCATCTATTATGCCCGGCAAAGTCAATCCTACACAATGCGAAGCGTTAACCATGGTTTGTGCCCAAGTGATGGGGAATGATGTGGCAATTGCTGTTGGCGCGATGCAGGGACATTATGAACTCAACGTTTTTAAGCCAATGATAGCTGCGAATTTCTTACAATCTGCCATTTTACTGGGTGAGGCCAGTGCTTCTTTTGACCAGCATTGTATACAAGGAATGGAACCTAATTATAAAAGAATAAAAGAACTAGTGGACAATTCATTAATGTTAGTCACGGCACTGAATACTAAAATTGGATACTATAAAGCTGCAGAAATTGCACAAGCGGCACATAAAAATGGAACGACTTTAAAAGAAGAAGCTGTAGGCTTAGGGTACGTTACTGCTGAAGAGTTTGATACTTGGGTAAAACCCGAAGACATGATAAGTTAAACTAAAAATAAAAGCCCACTTTGTAGTGGGCTTTTAAAGATCTGTCAAAATCAAACAAAACAATAATCAAACTATTATTTTCTTTTTGTACGCATGGTTATGGTTTTTTCTTCATAAACATGTTCGTGTAATATTTTCTTCCTGTAACAGGATCAGAGGTTACCGATACACCAAAATGGGTAAAATCTCCTTCGATG
>JBJONL010000098.1:0-3068 GCA_046051865.1 Bacteroidota bacterium
CGTTTACGGTTACCATGCCAATTACTTCATCAGTTTCATCTTTTAGGGTAATTCCACGAACACCGGAAGCAGTTCTTCCCATCGGACGTGTTTTAGTCTCTTCGAAACGAACTAATTTTCCGGACTTAACAGCCAATATAATTTGGCTTTGTCCATTTGTTAATTGTGCGCCCAACAATTCGTCATCTTCTCTAATGGTAATTGCCGCAACACCGTTAACTCTTGGTTTTGAATATTTGTCTAAAGAAGTTTTCTTAACCTGTCCTTTTTTGGTAACCATAATAAGGTTGTGGCTATTGGTATATTCTTTATCTTTTAAATCTTGGGTGCAGATAAATGCTTTTACTTTATCATCAGATTCTATATTGATAAGATTTTGCAATGCTCTTCCTTTTGCGGTCTTACTGCCTTCCGGAATTTCATATACACGCATCCAGAAACATTTTCCTTTTTGCGTAAAAAACATCATGTATTGATGGTTTGTGGCCACATACATATGCTCTAAGAAGTCCTGATCTCTTGTTCCTGCACTTTTTTGTCCAACTCCTCCTCTATTTTGAGTTTTGTATTCGGAAAGGTTTGTACGTTTGATATAACCCGCGTGTGAAATTGTGATTACTACATTTTCATCGGCAATCAAATCCTCTATACTTACATCTCCGCCAGAATATTCGATAAGCGAACGACGAGAATCTCCATATTTATCTTTGATTTCGATTAATTCTTCTTTAATCAATTCCATTCTCAATTCTTTGTTTGCTAACAAATCTCTCAAACGTTGAATTAATTTCATTATTTCTTCATATTCTGCTCTTAACTTGTCTTGCTCTAAACCTGTTAACTGACGTAGACGCATTTCAACTATCGCTCTGGCTTGAATATCTGACAAACCAAACCTTTCAATTAATTTACCTCTAGCTTCATCACCATCTTTAGAAGAACGGATCAAGGCAATTACTTCATCTATATTATCTGAAGCTATAATTAAACCCTCTAAAATATGTGCTCTTTCTTCTGCTTTGCGCAATTCGAACTGTGTTCTTCTAATTACAACTTCATGGCGATGCTCAACGAAATAATGAATCAAATCTTTTACATTCAACATTTGTGGTCTTCCTTTTACCAGCGCTATATTATTAACACTGAACGAAGATTGCAATTGTGTGAACTTAAATAGAGTATTCAAAACTACATTAGGAACAGCGTCACGTTTCAATTCATAAACGATACGCATTCCGTTTCTATCTGATTCGTCACGGATGTTTGAAATACCTTCAATCTTTTTATCGTTAATCAGATCAGCAGTTTTCTTTATCATTTCTGCCTTATTGACCTGATATGGAATTTCAGAAACAATAATAGCTTCTCTTCCGTTTGATTCTTCAAAACTTATTTTGGCACGAATAACAATTCTTCCTCTTCCTGTTTTGAAGGCTTCACGAACTCCTTCCATTCCGTAGATTGTTCCTCCAGTTGGAAAATCCGGCGCTTTGATATGTGTGATTAATTCGTCAATCTCTATATCGTTATTATCAATGTAAGCTAATGTTCCATCAATAACTTCTGTTAAGTTGTGAGGTGCCATATTGGTAGCCATACCAACTGCGATTCCTGACGCTCCATTTATAAGTAAATTTGGAACACGAGTTGGCATTACTGTGGGCTCTTGCAACGTATCGTCAAAATTCAATTGAAAATCAACTGTTTCTTTGTCAATATCTGCCATAATGTCTTCAGACATTTTTTTCATTCTAGCTTCAGTATAACGCATAGCGGCTGGACTATCTCCATCAATAGAGCCAAAGTTACCTTGACCGTCAACCAATAAATAACGTAAACTCCATTCCTGAGCCATACGAACCATGGCATCATAAACCGAAGTATCTCCATGTGGATGATACTTTCCTAAAACCTCTCCAACAATTCTTGCGGATTTTTTGTGAGCTCTATTTGAAAAAACTCCTAAATCATACATTCCGTATAACACTCTTCGGTGCACTGGCTTTAAACCATCACGCACGTCTGGCAATGCTCTTGAGACAATAACCGACATCGAATAATCGATGTAAGCTGATTTCATTTCATCTTCGATGTTAATCGGAATTAACCTTTCTCCGTCAGACATATATTATAAATTATTTAATAAAAATTAGTTTAATTTCAAAACGTGCTAATATAGAATATTTAAAAATTTTAATGTCTTTTTTTGCTCATAAATTTCAATGATTTATTAACAAAATAGGGGTTGTTTTTGGTTAATAAATTACTTGTATAAGCGCTTTCATTATTGGCTTTTTTTTTGTCTATTAGCTGACAGTACATTTAGCGGGAATGATTTTTGTTAGAATTGTCCGTAACAACTAAATTTACATCACCAATTCTATATTTATGGATGATAATTTTTCACCAAGAGTTAAAGATGTGATAACCTACAGCAAAGAAGAGGCTTTGCGTTTAGGTCATGACTTCATTGGAACTGAGCATTTAATGCTTGGTATTTTAAGAGACGGAAATGGTAAAGCAATTTCTATTCTCAATAATCTTTCTATTGATTTAGAACATTTACGAAAAAAGGTTGAGGTACTTAGCCCGGCAAATCCAAATGTGGAAATCAGTAACGAAAAGAAAAATCTACACTTGACTCGTCAAGCGGAACGCGCATTGAAAACTACTTTTCTTGAAGCTAAAGTATTTCAAAGTTCGTCTATCAGTACAGCACATCTATTATTGTGTATTTTAAGAAATGAGAATGACCCAACAACCAAACTACTGCATCGTCTTAAAATAGACTACAATGTAGTTAAAGAACAATATTTAAACATGACACCAAGCGAAGAAGATTTTAATGATAATTTGCCAACAAACGAATCTTACAATGACGACTCAGGTCAAGATGACAGTTTGAAAGAAGGCAGTTTTAATAATCCGGCAAATAAGACCAATAAAAAATCTAAAACTCCTGTTTTGGATAATTTTGGGCGTGATTTAACCGAGATGGCAGAAGAAGGAAAACTCGACCCAGTGGTTGGTCGTGAAAAAGAGATTGAAAGAGTTTCTCAAATTCTTAG
>JBJONL010000099.1:0-43004 GCA_046051865.1 Bacteroidota bacterium
CTGAAATTGCTTATATTCGTATTCTATTTTTCGATACGATGCGCACACTTTTTTTACTGCTTTTCAGTGTTGTTACTTTTGCTCAACAAACGACTAAAGTCGATTTTTTATCCGCTGACGCTTTGGTTGCTCTGAACGCTTCTGATAAAAAAGTGGTTGGGACGATGGTGTACCATTTCAAAGTGCAGAAAAACATCGATACAATACGTATCGATGCCAAAAACATGAATTTTGATCAGGTCTTAATTAACAACAAACCTGTTAGGTTCATAAACAATCATACGGAGCTACTACTCTTTGAAGGTTTTAAAAAAGGTAAAAACTGGGTGAGTTTTAGCTATACGGCATTTCCCAAACAAACCATGTATTTCAATGGAGAAGGTGATAAACGCCAAATCTGGACACAAGGACAAGGAAAATACACCAGTCACTGGTTGCCCAGCTTTGATGATCCAAACGAAAAAGTCATTTTCAATCTAAGGGTCTGTTACAATAAAGATTTTGTGGTCATAGCAAACGGAGTGCTTAAAAAGGTTGTTCCTGAAAAAACCAATTTTAAAATTTGGATCTACGAAATGGAACATCCTATGAGTTCCTATTTAGTAGCTATAGCCATTGGAGATTACCGTAACAAAACCATAGGTTCTAAATCAGGTATTCCTTTGCAAATGTTTATCCAACCCAAAGACACCTCAAAGTTTGAGTCTACTTACCGGTACTCAAAAGAAATCTTCGACTATTTGGAAAATGAAATTGGTGTAAACTATCCGTGGAAGATTTACAAACAAATTCCTGTTGAAGACTTTCTGTATGCGGGAATGGAAAATACGACCGCTACTATTTTTGCACAAGATTTCGTGATTGACGATACCGATTTCAACGACCGAAATTACGTAAACGTAAATGCGCATGAATTAGCCCATCAATGGTTTGGAGATTTAATCACCGCCAAATCAGGGAAACATCATTGGCTTCAAGAAGGTTTTGCAACCTATTATGCACTTTTGGCCGAACGTCAAATCTTTGGGGATGATTATTTTTACCACCAACTCTACCGTTCTTCTTTGCAGTTGCGCAATGCAGCCAAAAATGATACTATTCCTGTGATGAATGAAAAAGCCAGTTCGTTGTCCTTTTATCAAAAAGGAGCCTGGGCCTTACACACCATTAGAGAAGCAATCGGACCAAAAGCATTCCAAAAGGCAGTAAAACGATACCTCAAAAAATACCAATTCCAAAATGTAGAAACCGATGATTTCCTAGCCGAAATTAAAAAGGTTGCGCCACGATTTGATACCGCTGCATTTAAGAAAAATTGGTTGCTCGATTACCATTTTCCTCAAGAGGAAGCCAATAGCTTACTGAAGAAGAATAGCTTCATACAAACGCTATTTGAAACCCAACAACTGCGTAAAAAAACATTCGCTGAAAATAAAGAGGCCTATAGTAAGTTGCTAAAATCAAATCTATTTTTTTCAGTAAAAACCGAGATTCTGTACCAAATGAAATTCATACCCTATGAGGATAAAAAAGATTTATTCACCTTAGCGTTAGAAACAAACGACCTGAAAGTACGGCAATCTGTAGCGGAATTTACTGAAGAAATCCCTGCAGCATTCAAAGAGCAATACGAGTCGCTACTTAACGATGCATCTTACGATACTAAAGAAATTGCCTTTATGAACTTATGGAAAAATTTTCCCGAGAGCAGAAAGGATTATCTCACCAACGCGCAAAATTGGGTTGGAGGAAACGATAAAAGCTTGCGAATCTTGTTTCTGACCTTTTCAGTTTTTTCTATCGAGGGTCAAACTGCCGAAAAAACGATATACTATAATGAATTAGTTGACTATACTTCTTCGAACTACGAAAGCGCTGTGCGACAAAATGCCATCATGAATGCACTTACAATCAACGATAAAAATACTACGGTATTACAAAACTTAGTCAATGCAACAACACACTACAAATGGCAATTTAGTAAGTTCGGTAGAGAGAAAATCAGAGAACTTCTTGCTTTAGAAGGCTATAGAATTTTATTTGAATCTTTAATACCATCCTTAAACGAGAGCGAAAGAAGCCAACTTCAAAAACTACTAAAAGAATAATACGGTATTCAAAAGTAAGCTTTTATAATTTTTTTCTTCCAAAAATATATTTTTTTGTAACTATTTTAGTATTTTTATTTTGTAAATAAAATAGGATATGTTAGTAAAAGTATATGGGAGCGCCGTGTTCGGAGTAGAGGCTACAACCATAACCGTAGAAGTAAATACCGATAACGGAATCGGGTATCATTTAGTAGGTCTGCCCGACAATGCCATTAAAGAAAGCAGTTTTCGCATTGCCGCGGCTTTAAAAAACAATGGCTATAACTGGCCTGGGAAGAAAATAACCGTCAATATGGCACCAGCCGACTTACGTAAAGAAGGCTCAGCCTATGATTTAACATTGGCAATCGGAATCTTATCTGGTTCTAACCAAATTAAAGCGAAAGACCTAGATCAGTATGTCATTATGGGCGAACTCTCCTTAGATGGAAGCCTACAACCCATTAAAGGCGCTCTCTCCATTGCAATCAAAGCCAAAGAAGAAGGATTTAAAGGCTTTTTCCTCCCCATACAAAACGTTAAAGAAGCCGCCATAGTCTCCGGTTTAGAGGTATACGGAATCGAAAATGTTGTAGAAGTAATTGATTTCTTTGCGGGCAGAGGAACTATAGAACCCACCATTATCGATACCCAGGAAGAGTTCTATAAGACACTTGACTTCCCTGAATTCGATTTTGCCGACGTCAAAGGTCAAGAAAGCATTAAGCGTTGCATGGAAATCGCCGCAGCGGGCGGACATAATATCATCCTAATCGGTCCTCCAGGTTCAGGAAAAACCATGCTGGCCAAACGATTGCCTAGTATCCTGCCTCCCATGACGCTCAACGAAGCACTGGAAACCACCAAAATTCACAGTGTCGCTGGTAAGATTAAAGACGCCGGACTTATGAATCAAAGACCCTTCCGCAGTCCCCACCATACCGCCTCTTCTGTCTCATTAGTAGGAGGAGGGAGTTATCCCCAACCGGGAGAAATATCCCTAGCCCACAACGGGGTGCTATTCCTAGATGAATTACCCGAATTCAAAAGAGAGGTGCTGGAAGTGATGCGTCAACCGCTAGAGGATAGAGAAGTAACCATCTCGCGAGCCAAGTTCACCATAACGTATCCTTCCTCATTTATGCTCGTGGCCAGTATGAATCCCAGTCCTGGGGGCTATTTCAATGATCCCAATGCCCCCGTAAGTTCATCTCCAGCTGAGATGCAACGGTACATGAGTAAAATATCCGGACCTTTACTAGACCGCATCGATATTCATATCGAAGTTACTCCGGTTCCTTTTGAAAAACTTACGGAAACACGCCAAGCGGAAAGTAGTGTATTAATAAGGGAGCGCGTTACCAGAGCACGTGAAATCCAATCCGAACGTTTCGAACATTTAACCAGTATTCACTATAATGCCCAAATGAGTACCAAACAAATAAGAGAATATTGTGCCTTAGATGAAGCTTCTTTGCAACTGCTGAAAACAGCGATGGAACGGCTAAACCTCTCCGCAAGGGCATACGACCGAATCTTAAAAGTAGCCCGGACAATAGCCGATTTAGAACAAGCCACAACTGTCACCTCCAATCACATAGCCGAAGCCATACAATATAGAAGTTTGGATAGAGAAGGATGGCTAGGGTAATTGATGTGGTCTAGCCATACTTGTAGTAGCGCGCACCCACTTGCACCGGATTCTCTTTTTCGATGGAATCCAAATAAAATTCGGTAGAAGGAGCGATGACAGAGACGGTCAATTCCTTCTTGTGTAATTTTTCATAAGTAGCAAAGTCGAGGGTTGTTCGCTGCGCTAAAGTTTCAAAAAGAGGTGTCTTTTCTATTTGTTTTTCCCAGCCCTCCTCTACAGTGGCTTCAAAGACTTTAGCCTTAGAACCACTGCCATAAGCAATAAAACCCATTCTTTGAGTAGCTAAATCAGTGTGCTTCTGCAAATGATAACAAAGGGTCGACAACATACCCAAGAATATAGAACCCGTATAGATATTACCCACTTGCCCTGAAGCAATTTCTGAAGGTTCTATTTTCTCGGCCACCAGTTGTAAATAGGCATCACTTTTTGCCAAGCTTTTTAATTTATCCTTAACAGTTTCTCCCACTTGCGCTCCTAGTAATTCAGGGTTTTCTTGAGCAAATAATTCTATAAAGGTTCGTCTGCCTTGAAAACAATACGGCAGGTGCATTAGGATGTTTACCCAGTTTTCATATAGCTTGCCCGTTTGGTTGCTCTCGGTTTTATAATGAGCATAGGCGCCTTTAATTCGATTAATATAACATTGATTTGAATACTGCCCGTCAAAGACGGGTTGTTCTTTATAAATGCTTATCTCATTTTCCAATATACCATGCCATTCCGGATTACCTTCTAATTGCAAGGCCACTTCCTTAGTAATGGCCCGTCGTGGTTTAAAAAAATCAAAGGTGCCTTCTGTAGAAACACCAACTTCTTTTGGAAAACTTAGTATTCGTGGATTAGCACCTATAAGCATAGCAATGGCTCCAGCACCTTGGGTATATTCTCCTGTCGAATTCAAATCGTATTTAGCATGATCCGTGGCTATGACAACCGCTTTTTTGGTAGGATTAAGTCGGATGTAATCCAAACAGTTTTGCAACGCATCGACGCCTCCAATACAAGCAAAAGTTAAATCAACAACATCACAATGCGCTAATGTTCCGGAACCCAATTGTGTTTCTAATAGCGACAAGACATAAGAACCTATAGGCTTCGAACTGTCTACGCCACTTTCAGTACCAACATAGATTCGGTGTACCGCTGCAGGGTTTAAATGTTCTTGCTTGAATAGTTTTAAGGCTGCATTTGAAGCCATCGTCACGACATCCTGGTGCACATCAAGAAAGCCCATGGAATGCAACCCCAAACCGTTAGTCAATTTGTCGGCTTCTATATTTCGATGCGCTGCTAAGGTAGCAATAGGTAACAAGAGTTTAGAGAAATCAAACGCAATGCTGTCAAGGCCTACTTTCATTTAATTCAATTTTAGTAGCGCAAAATTAAAAAAGACAAGCGCAATTTAAATCCAATTTTAGCCAATATATACGAAGCCTTAAACCGATTTACGATTAATGCAAAAAAGCAGTTTTCAAATTTTTAAATTCTGATTTTTTCGGGAAATAAGTGCGATTAGTAATGCTAAGGGTCCCCGGAAGTCTTTTAAGCATGATCATCTAATTACTCAAATACTTCTTTATGACACTTTCTAATAGTTCTTTGTCTATGGGTTTCGGAATGTAATCATTCATGCCGTGTTCTAAACACTTCTCTTTTTCACCAACAATAGTTCCTGCCGTTAAAGCGATAATAGGGATGCGCTGTGCGTTAGATAATTTCCTGATTTGCTCGGATGACTCATATCCATTCATCACAGGCATTTGAATATCCATCAAGATTAAGTCAGGCAATAAAGACTGGGTCTTTTCAAAGACTTCTTTACCATTTTCAAATTCAAAAATTTCTGAATTAGGAAGGATTTGTTTCACCAATGTCCTTGCTAATAACATGTTTATTTTATTATCTTCAACGATATAGATGGTTTTTGGGTCTAAGGTTGCAATTTCCGTCTTATGAATAACTTTACTTTGGGAATCGCTTTTGTCTAAAGAAGTATTTTGGTTAGAATAAGCCACTTCTAGCACGAAATAAAAGTCACTGCCTTGGCCAACCTCACTATGAAGTTCTAATTTACTGTCCATAAGACCCAACAACTGGTTTGAGATGGATAAACCTAAACCAGTCCCGCCAAATTTCTTAGTGGTTGAATTGTCTTCTTGAGAAAAAGCCTCAAAAATCTTTAATTCATTTTTCTTTTTAATGCCTATACCGGTATCTTTTACAGAAAATTTTAATTTTATTTTTTGGTCGTCCAGCACCGTCACATCCGATATAGAAAGCACTATACTTCCGTTTTCAGTAAACTTAACTGCATTGCTCAACAAGTTAACTAATACTTGCTTCATTCGGATGTAATCAATCCAAAGATAGTAAGGAACGGTGTCTAAGATGTTCAAAATCAACTGTAGTTGTTTGTTGTCTGCTTCATATTTAACGAGTTCAACAACCTGTTGCGCCAACTCATAGATGTTAACTTTCTCAATATTTAATTCCAATTTACCTGATTCGATTTTTGAGAAGTCCAAGATGTTGTTGATCACCTCCATCAAAGCATTAGCCGATTCGTTAATCGTGTACATGTATTTTTTTTGAATACTTTCTAAATCCGTATTCATTAAAAGTTCGGTAAACCCGATGATGCCATTTAATGGGGTTCGTATTTCGTGACTCATATTCGCCAAGAATTCGGATTTAGCTCGATTAGCCGCTTCTGCATAATTTTTAGCTTTAATAGCTTCTTCAGCTTCAATCCTTTTGGTAATATCAATAAAGATTCCCACAATATAGACAATTTCATTGTCCTTGAAAATCGGTTCTCCAAATTCTTCCACCCAAGTATAATGTCCCTCCTTATGAATGATGCGATAGATTAAATGGATTTTTTGCTTTCCTTTAAATAACTCGTCCGCTTTGGCTTGTACTATTTTTAAATCGTCTGGATGCACTAAGTCCATATAATGGATTTTATTGCTCAAGAAATTTTCCTTTGGATATCCTGTTAAGGTTTCAATCTCATCATTCAAATATATTTTAGACCACTTTTCATCATATTTAGAGAGATGCACGGTACCCGGTATATTGTTAGCCAATAACTTGAATTTTTCTTCACTTTCTTGCAACATCGCTTCATTGATATTACGCTCTATAGCATACGATATATTATTAGTAAGTGTTTGTAAAGCACTGACTTCATCGGTTGACCATTCTCGTTCATTAGTTGAATCGTCAAACACGATAACGCCATAGAATGACGACTTAATGAAAATCGGAATTAAAAGGATTGACTTAGTTCCCAGTTTTTGTAAAAAGACCCTCGACTTTTCATCCTCTATTTTTTTTACAATGGAGTAAAATATCTTATTTCCATTCATCTGTTCCGAAATATGAGGAATCGCGGAATGAGGCAAATTTACTAAGGTGGCATTGGGAGGCGTTAGGGATTTAGTTGTCGCTGACCATCTGAATTTTTGTTCGTAAGTGCCTAGGGCTATATTATTTTCAAAATAGGACAACTTATCTACATTGGTTACATTGCCAATCGTCTCCAAAATACCCGCAAAGATCTCATCCGTGTTTTTGGATAATAAAAACTTTTCCGTGTTTTTAATAATCTCAATTAAGATATCACTCTTATAGGTAAGTTTCTTTTCCGCTTCTATGCGCATTTGTGATTCTAAGGCAATCGCTATCAAATCGGCAATCGAACGTGCAAAATTAATATCCTCGTTATCCCATTCTACTGCCAAATCGATTTTCTCAAAACATAAAATCCCAAAGATTTTTCCATTTAAGAAAATCGGAGTGTCTAATAATGATTTGATATTATTCTTAGGAAAGTAATCTAAACAAAGCTCCTGAGTAATGTGGTTATTATAAACATTCGAAGCTACAATCTGCGAACCTGATTCGATGTATTTAAAATAACTTGGATATTGTACTGGAGATAAGTAAAAGTTTTTTTCATATCGATCACTTTGCAAATAGTACAAGCTCTCACATTGCAATCCTTCGGGCATATAGGACCAATAACTAACCCGGTCTATGGAACAATTTGTACTAGCTACCTTCAAGATGTTTTTCAAAATACTTGTGAAGGCATCTTTGTTGGAATAACTTTGTGACGTAAGTTTCTTCAATGTTTCATTGTGAACTCGAACTTTTTTACTCCTATTGTAATGTTCGATTTCTAGATTTTTAACCAAAGTAATGTCTCGAGCAATAGCCGAAAAACCAATCACTTCGCCGCTTTGATCTTTTTTAAGCGTCACTTTTTGAGAAACCCAAATGGTATCCCCATCTTTTTTTACCAAAGGAAAAACTAAATCATTGTACTCCCGCGATTCTTTTGGAACAGCCTTGTAGAAATCGATGACATACTCTAGATAATCTTTACGTATAAATTGAGAATAGCGCCGGTTTAAAATATCCTCTCTCGAATAGCCTAAAGTCAACTCTGTAAAATGATTCACATAAGTGACCATAGCATCTAAGTCAATTTCGTAAATTAAATCGGCTGCCGATTCAATTAAACTTCTATACTGGTCTTTTATATTAACCTGCTCGGTGACATCTTGACCTATTCCAATGGAAATATCCTCGGAATACGTTTTATCCTTCCATTGTATGTATTTATAGTCGCCACTTTTTGTTTTTAATTTTCTGATGTGAAGACGGTTCTCGACAAACGTATCATGATAGGCTTCCCCAATAAATTCAGGATCTTCAGTCCGTTCCCAAAATCCCATTCCCATCATTTCTTCTACCGTGTACCCCAAAATGTCTACTACCGATTCACTGCAAAAAGAAACTTCGCCTTTTCGGTTTGTCGTTATAATCAAGGAATTACCATTGTTGACAATCATGTCCGAAAAGATAAACTTATTGCGTGTTTCCAATAAAGCCAAATGCCTTGAAATATGAATGGCAATAATGGAAATAAAAGCACAAACCAACAGTATGATTTGCTTAGGGTCAATAAGGGCTAATCGGTACGCAACGATAAAAAATAAAAAAACTACAACAATAAAGATCCAATACTGGACGATATTCTTTACGACATAATAAGAAAGAAATAGTCCAACAACGGCTTCAAGATACGGTAACAATTGAAAGGGTTCAAAGAATACATTATAGAGGATAAAACCAAAATAAGTAAAATAGCATACCGTAAAAATGGAATTAATATGCTGATAGAAAAACTTGAACCTAGCTGTTACATAGTATAGTACTAATAGTAACGCTCCAGCACTAAAGTTTATCGCAAAATGATTGTCATTATAGCGTAAATCAAAAACTTCAACTATAGTTTCAATAAGGGGAATCGTAATACCGAAAAACAGAAAGTAAATTCTAAATTGCTCCTCTTTTGGCTCAAATTCTGAATAGCTCTTTTTAAGATTAAGTCTTTTTTGTAAAGTCTTATTAATAGCTATATAAAACAGTAACAAGATTATAAATAATAAACTAATTATAATATAGCTATTGATGTTTGCAAAAGAAACAAAGGTATTCAACGTAGTGTGCTTTTTTTAGGGTTAGACAATATGGTTTTTCCAAAAAAATACTGCAACAAGATACATAAAAAAATAAGATAAAGGAAAGAAAAGTTCGCGTTTTTACGAAAACCATCTAAGCACTTTTTTTATTAAATCAATTTTTTTGCCATAAGGCGCGTACCGCATCGGGAGGTCTAACCAAGTGCCTCTTTTTACAACCGACTTTGCATGCGAAAACAAATGGAAACTATGAGGGCCGTGATAAGCTCCTATGCCGCTATGTCCAACACCTCCAAAAGGCAATCGTTTATTGGCAAAGTGCACGACCGTATCGTTAATACATCCACCTCCAAAAGAATACCGGGTAACGAGTTTTTGGGCAAAGGACTGGTTCGAAGTGAAAACATAAAACGCAAGTGGTTTTTCATACTGTAAAATATAGCGAACAAGGTCGTCCTCCGAACTGTAGCTAAGGATAGGCAGTATCGGTCCAAAAATCTCCCCTTGCATTACCAAACTGTCTATGACGGGTTCATCGACTAGCGTAGGGGCTAGATAACAATCATCAAGTGCAGCATCACCTCCTAAAAGTAACGTTTCATGCTCCAGTAATGCAAGCAATCGCCTCCAGTTTTTTTCATTGACAATCCTACTATAATCTGGTGAATCTTTGGGTTGAGTTCCATAGGCCGCGCCGATTTCTGCTTTTAAAAAGGAAACAAATGCCTCTTTTACGGTTTTAGCAACCAAAATATAATCAGGTGCAATACACGTTTGACCCGCATTAATGAATTTTCCCCAAACGATTCGCTTGGCCGCAAGTTTCAAATCGGCCGTAGCATCTACGATACAAGGGTTCTTGCCACCCAATTCCAAGGTAACGGGGGTCAAGTGTTTTGCTGCGGCTTGGGCAACCACTTTTCCCACCGTACTACTGCCCGTAAAAAAGATATAATCCCACCGTTGTGCTAATAGTTCTTGCGCTACTTCAATACCGCCTTCAACGCAGCTTACATGGGTAGCATCAAAACTTTCTTTAATAATCTTAGCAATAATCGCTGAGGTATGTGGCGTTAACTCAGAAGGTTTAACCACCACTTGATTACCAGCAGCAACAGCAGCAATCAAGGGAGATAAAGCCAAATGATAAGGATAATTCCACGGAGCGATAACCAATACCTTACCATATGGTTCCTGATAAATAACATCACTAGAAGGGAAATTTAAAAAAGAAGGCAAAACCCTTCTAGGTTTTGCCCACTTCGCCATGTTGGTTAGGGTATAGTTTAGCTCGGACTCAATATAGCTGGTTTCCGTAGCGACCACTTCAAAGGCGGGCTTCTTAAAATCAGCATAAAGCGCTTGTATTATAGCCTCTTCGTGGGACTGTATACAAGTCAATAGTTTTAGTAAAGCTTGTTTTCTATAGGATACGTCGGTTTTATAAGGCATAGCTGTTTACTAGGGTTAATCAGGATGCGTAACTAACAGTGGTTGCAAGTACCGCCTATAAAAAGGCCCAGCGGAATCCAAAATACAAATCAGCCTGCTTGCTGTCGTTGACCAATGCAGTGACCATCGAACTCGATCCTAAATAAAAACCTCCTAGTCTAAAACCAATGCCCACATTAGTGCCCGATACATCATTGTTCGAAATAGGAATGTAGGTTTCAAAGAAGCCCAAATTAACTCTAGGCGTAACCGAAATAACATTCAAAGCCGTCACTTGGTCATTAGCCGTATCTTTATTCAACTTCTGTTGAAAATATCCCGTAACATATACTTTAGGTACGATTTTAAAATCACCATATAAAGCTAATAGTGCAGGAAGATTTACTTTAAATTCTCTTTTTACCGGTGTTTGCGTCAGATAACCATTTTGCGTTAAAATCGTTTCTACATCTCCTAGATTGTCTATGTTATTGAACAAACTTAAATCTAAACCTTGAGGATTTTGTAGTGTTGGTTGGATATTCAAAGTATAATTAGTTGAGTAATTATTACTGTCTTTGAAAGTCATACTCCCTATGTTTTTTACGGCCAAACCTCCTTTAAATTTATACTTGTTCGCTCCATCTTTCCAAACGTAATTCAAGCCAATATCCATTGCGGTTCCATTCAAACCACCAAATATGGATTTGCTGTAATCACTAAAATTCGTAAAACTCTCCGCTAAATTTCCAGAATAAGCAATGTTTAAATTAGCCGGCTGGTTTGTCGTTAAATAAGAACCTGTTGGATTTTGTGATATCGTACCATTCAAATTTCTAATTCCAAAATTCGAATACGAACCCGGAAATAAGAAATTAAAAGTAACTCCTGCACTAAAACGGTGCTTGTCATTGTCAAATAAAGTGCGGGCTATGGATAAACCTACTTCTCCATAAGAGATGCCATTCAATCGTTGGTTATTAGGATTGTCCAATATAGTGGTATTCAAAGGTAAGTCATTGTTGTAAATAGCATTTCCTAATACAGGATCCACATCTACCACGTCAAATTTAACATTGGCTTTAGTCGTTAAACCAAACCCCCATTTTTTCAAACGTATGGCCAAACTAGGGCCAATCAGTTTCGCGTCAAATCGCATGTTAACAGGATCTGTACCCGTAAAAATCAAATCTTCAAGATTGGTATCTGAATTTAAGTCACTAAACCCAATTTTGTTATTAGCTATATTAAAACTAAAGCCATAAATGTTGACTTCAAATTTTCTAGACAATTGAGCAAACTCCGCCGGATTCAGTTCGCCATTCAAAATGCCTACACGGCTCGAAGTACTAATACCCGAAAAATGATCCTGCGCAGCAGCGCTTAATCCAACAAGTAAAAGTAAGGATACAAAGGTTTTTTTCATATTAAGGTTACTTTTTAAGTTAGTAAATATTCGTAAATATATAACTTTTCAATTAAATGGAATTCCAAAGAGAATCTTTTGGTGTAGGGGCCACCAATAGTAAGGATTCCTTAGTCACAGGATGCACAAAAACCAATTTTCGGGCATGAAGATGAATGCCCCCATCGGGATTGCTGCGGTCAAATCCATACTTCAGATCGCCTTTAATGGGGCTGCCAATCGCACTCAATTGTGCCCTAATTTGATGATGCCTTCCGGTATGTAAATGGATTTCCAAAACATGATAGTTATCCAGCGATTTAAGGATCGTGTAATCCAAACTCGCCTTCTTACTCTCTGGTACTTCTTTGCTATGTGCTTTAGAGGTATTGTTCTTCTCGTTTCGCTTTAAATAATGGACCAAGTTGTCCGTTGTTTTTGCGGGCTTGTTTTTTACGACAGCCCAATAGGTTTTCTGAGTTTCCCGCTGGCTAAACAATTCATTCATTCGGGTCAACGCTTTACTAGTTCGAGCAAAAACTACGATGCCCGTTGTAGGTCGGTCCAAACGATGGACCACACCCAAAAAAACCTCTCCAGGTTTGTTATAACGGTCTTTTATATATTCTTTTACTACATCCGCTAAAGGTTTGTCTCCCGTTTTATCCCCCTGTACGATATCTCCAACACGCTTGTTCACCACGATTAAGTGATTGTCTTCGTGCAATACCTGCAGGTTGTCTTTCGTTGAGACTTCTTTCATTTTCAAATCTTCAAATCTTCAAATCTTCAAATTTGAATTAATATTGCTCGTTGGCGTTCGGAAAATCTTCCGACTTCACATCGGCCACATAATTTCCAATTGCAGTGGTCATTTGCTCATATAAGTTCAAATAACGACGTAAAAATCGTGGACTAAATTCATTGTTCATCCCAAGCATGTCATGAATTACCAATACTTGTCCGTCTACACCGCCACCAGCTCCAATGCCGATGACTGGAATAGAAATCGTTTTTGCAACTTTCTCTGCCAAAGCAGCCGGGATCTTTTCTAAAACCAATGCAAAACAACCCAATTTCTCCAACAATTTGGCGTCTTCGATCAATTGCTCCGCTTCCGCTTCTTCTTTGGCTCTAACGGTGTAGGTGCCAAATTTATAAATCGACTGTGGCGTCAATCCTAAATGCCCCATGACCGGTATACCAGCATTCAAAATACGCTTAATACTTTCCTTAATTTCACTACCGCCTTCTAGTTTAACCGCATGACCTCCACTCTCCTTCATAATGCGTATCGAGGATCGTAAGGCTTCTTTAGGGTCCGATTGATAACTTCCAAAAGGCAAATCAACCACCACCAAAGCTCTATCTACCGCTCTAACCACCGAGGAAGCATGATAAATCATCTGATCCAAAGTGATTGGCAAGGTCGTCTCATGTCCCGCCATCACATTACTGGCCGAATCACCCACCAAGATTACATCCACACCAGCCGAATCCACAATCTTTGCCATCGTAAAATCATACGCCGTTAGCATCGAAATCTTCTCGCCATTGGCCTTCATATCAATTAAGGATTTGGTCGTAATTCTTTTGTAATCTTTTTTTGCTGTAGACATAGTGCTTCGTTTTGGAACGGTAAAAGTATTAAATCTATTTTTGATGACACAAAAGTACGAGGCTTATTGTGAATTTATACTACTTTTGTCAAAACTGATTTGGAGTGAACGGCTTGGGCATAAAGGTTTCCTTGTTCCTGCTTTCCGCTGCAATAACCTAAATAAAGGGAACCCTTTATATAGGTTGATTTCCACTGCAATCAGGACTATAAAGCCATTCATAAACTAAAGCTTTGTGCCTTCGGGAACCAACTCGAAACACAGGTGTAAAATACGAAACAGTACGGTATGCCCAAAATATTAATCATCGAAGACGAAGCCGCCATCCGAAGAGTATTAGTCAAAATACTTTCGGAAGAAAGTGAGACCTACAAAGTAGACGAAGCCGAAGACGGAAAACAAGGCTACGAGAAAATCAAAAACGAAGACTACGATTTGGTCTTATGCGATATCAAAATGCCCAAAATGAACGGAGAGGAACTCCTAGAAGCGGTTAAAAAAATCAAACCCGAAATTCCTATGGTCATGATATCAGGTCACGGAGACCTAGAGACCGCCGTAAATACAATGCGTCTAGGGGCCTTCGATTACATTTCTAAACCACCCGATTTAAACCGCCTTCTCAATACCGTGCGCAACGCACTCGATCGAAAACAACTCGTAGTAGAAAACAAAATCCTAAAGAAGAAGGTTTCCAAAAACTACGAAATCATAGGGGAGAGCGAACCCATAAACCAAATCAAAGTAATGATTGAAAAGGTCGCTCAAACCGATGCCCGGGTTTTAATTACAGGGCCTAACGGTACCGGAAAAGAATTAGTAGCGCACCAACTACACGAAAAAAGCGAACGAGCAAACGCTCCCATGATTGAAGTCAACTGCGCAGCCATACCCTCTGAATTAATTGAAAGCGAACTTTTCGGTCACGTCAAAGGGGCTTTTACCTCCGCCGTTAAAGACCGTGCCGGAAAATTCGAAGCCGCCGATGGAGGGACCATTTTCTTAGACGAAATCGGAGACATGAGCCTTTCTGCTCAAGCCAAAGTATTACGAGCCTTGCAAGAAAGCTTAATCCAACGCGTCGGAGCCGATAAAGACATCAAAATCAATGTGCGGGTAGTGGCGGCAACCAACAAAGACTTGAAAAAAGAAATCGCCGAAGGGCGGTTCCGTGAAGATTTATACCACCGTTTGGCTGTAATCCTAATCAAAGTACCTTCACTTAACGATCGCCGCGATGATATTCCGTTGCTCATCGAACATTTTGCCATCAAAATAGCCGAAGAACAAGGTAATGCAACCAAGTCGTTTTCCAAAGCAGCCATCAAGCAATTGCAAGAATACGACTGGACCGGAAACATACGCGAACTCCGAAATGTAGTAGAACGCCTAATCATTCTCGGTGGAAGCGAAATTTCAGAAACAGATGTACAGCTTTTTGCTAGTAAATAATAGCGTTTTCCGTGACTATTCATGGTAAGGAAAACTCCAAAACATCTCATTATAGTATGCTGCTTAGTAGCACACAAGGGACTAATAAACAAAATATGAACCTAAAAAAAATAAACCCCAACCTGCAAAAGGCACTAGTCGAAAATGATTTGACCGAAGCCAATATCATGCAATTGGAAACCTTTTCAACCATAAAAAGTGGAGCCGATGCCGTGATCCAATCCCCTCCCAAATCCGGAAAAACAACGGCTATTGTACTTAACGTGATCCAACGGTTAGAGAAAACCATGGGGGAAAGTACCAGAGCCTTAATTATGGTGGAAAGCAAAGAGAAGGTACTCGAAATGGAAGAACTCTTCCTGAAGTTTGGTACGTATACCGACTTAAGTATACTAGGCGTTCATGATAAAGGCGATATCGACTACGATAAAAACATCATCTCCATGGGATTAGACGTGCTTATCGGAACACCCAATAAAATTAATGCCATGTTTTCCTCGGCCGGTTTCAATATCAATACGATAAAAATACTGATCGTAGATGATGCCGATATTCTATTCCGATTGCGCCACGATGCCATCGTGCAACGACTCTCCATGAGCATCGAGAAAACCCAACGCCTGTTCTTCTGCTCCCAAATCACCGAAAGGGTAGAAGTATTGGCAGACAAAATCATGATCGAACCCCTCTTCTTCGAAATTGAAGATGAAGAATAGTATAAACTCATAACTCATAACGCATAACTCAAAAATGGGACTAATCAAAATATTTTCAGGAGAAGAAATCCTAGCCGTAACCTTAAAAGAACGACTAGAGGAAGCCAACATTAATGTGGTGCTCAGAGCCAACAATCAAGCTAATGTACTACCGAGCATCCAAACTGCAAAAGCAGTCGAATTGTTCATCATGGAAGTCGATTACGGAAAAGCAAATCCGGTGATTGAAGAATTCCGCTTAAGTCTATAAATCCGCCTCTGTTTAGCTGCTTTTTCCTCGTTACAGAGACTAGAATATAGTACTCATATAGTACTGACATAGTACTGATTCCTTACGATTTCCTTTTGATGGAGTTAAACCAACTCTAGAAGCAGCAGTGCGGTATCTTAGAGACTAGTTTCTGACAAGTCTATACTTAGATAAAGTTCAAGGAAATTCAAAAGGTAGGTTTTGAACCATGTAGGGTAAAAGAAGTAATTGCAAAGTAGGGGAGTACTGTCTAGGTAAATAGTTTTAACCTGCTAACCAGTATACTGATAACTACCCCAAACAGTCCAATAAAAGCAAACGAATAACGCAAACTAGTCACTTCTGCGATATAGCCAATCAAAGGCGGACCCATCAAAAAACCAAGAAAACTAATACTGCTCACCACGGTCAAGGCAATGCCGGTAGGGACTTTGTCTTGACGCCCCGCCGCATTAAAAATTATCGGAACTACATTGGAAACGCCAAGGCCTACTAGCATAAAGGCTACCGTACAAGGTGCTAAAAATGGGAATAGCACCGCGGTGTACAATCCAGCGGTAATCACGAAACCGCTGACAATCAATACCTTCCTTGTTCCGTAACGCGCAACTAACAAATCACTTAAAAATCTTCCCAATGCCATGCTAATCATAAAAGTCGTATACCCCAACGCTACCAAAGCACCGGGCGCCTTAATGATTTCTTTAAAATAAACACCACTCCAATCAAACATAATCCCCTCACTACTCATCCCAAAAAAACAAATAACTCCTAGCAACAACAGGGTCTTATCTGGATTCTTGAAAAAGGAATATTTTGAGGTTCCTGCAACAGTCTTTGGCCGAATCGTAATAAGATACTTAGCATTGGTCAACACAATCAACACTACAAAGGAAAAAGCAATACAAAAATGGGGTAGTGGGGCCAAATGGAACGCCAGCATCCCTAAGCCAACCAATGCGCCAAAGAAACCAGCCAAACTCCAAGATCCATGGAACGATCCCATAATGGGTTTGCTGAAATAATGTTGGGTTTGAACCCCTTGTGTATTGACCGCGATGTTACAAACATTTCCAGTTAACCCAAATAAAAACAAGCCCGCAGCCAATTGCCACTGTACTTGCGCCAAACCAATCAAAGGCAAACACCCAGCATACAGCAATAACCCTAGTAAGGTAGTGATCCAACTCCCATAACGGGTAACCAACTTCCCCGAAAACGGCATCGCCACCAATTGTCCCATCGGTAAAGCAAATAATAAGGTGCCCAAAGCCGCTTCACTCAAATGCAACATCGATTTAAGATCCGGAATCCTACTGGCCCAAGTGGCAAAACTAAATCCCATCCCAAAGAAAAATAAGGAAGTAGCCAGGCGAACCCGCTTTAAGTAGGCATTTTTAATAGTACAATAACTTTTTTTACCCTTTGTTTCTTCTGGTTGCATAGGCTATAAAAGGCAGTCTTTACTAGTTGGATTATAATTCAAACCACAAAAATAAAGATTATTAATTAGCTTTCCTTTCTTACTTAAAGTTACCGATTATAAAATCTTCAAATCTTCAAATTGCAACATCTTCAAATTAATCTATCTTTGCCGCTTCAAAATTAGAGAAGTACTGTATGATAACTGTTAACGACATAGCCGTAGAATTTGGCGGAACCACCCTGTTTAGCGAAGTAACCTTTGCCATCAACGAAACCGATAAAATTGCCCTAATGGGTAAAAATGGTGCTGGTAAATCCACACTATTAAAAATAGTAGCCGGGCAAAACAAACCCTCAAGAGGAAGCATTTCTGCGCCAAGAGAAGCCGTAATCGCCTATCTGCCGCAGCACCTCCTAACTGCTGATGACTGCACGGTAATGGAAGAAACCTCCAAAGCCTTTGCTGAGGTATTCCAAATGAAAGCTGAAATCGATGAAGTAAACGAACAGTTAACCATACGCACCGATTATGAAAGTGATGACTACATGAAGCTAATCGAGCGCGTGTCGGAACTTAGCGAGAAATTTTATTCCATCGAAGAGGTAAACTACGAAGCTGAAGTCGAAAAAGTACTAAAAGGACTGGGATTTGAACGAGAAGATTTCAGTCGTCCAACCAAAGAATTCTCAGGAGGTTGGCGCATGCGAATCGAACTTGCCAAAATCCTTCTAAAACAACCCGATCTAATTCTACTTGATGAGCCTACAAATCATTTGGATATGGAAAGTATTCAATGGCTAGAGGATTTCTTAATCAACCAAGCCAAAGCCGTCATGGTCATCTCCCACGATAGAGCGTTTGTAGATAATATCACCAATCGTACCATTGAAGTAACCATGGGAAGAATCTACGATTACAAAGCCAAATATTCCCATTACCTTGAATTGCGTAAAGACCGCAGAGCACACCAGCAAAAAGCCTACGAAGAACAACAAAAAATGATCGCCGAAAATATGGAGTTCATAGAACGCTTCAAAGGAACCTATTCAAAGACACTACAAGTACAATCCCGCGTCAAAATGCTAGAGAAACTTGATTTAGTCGAAGTGGATGAGGTGGATAACTCGGCACTACGTCTAAAATTCCCACCTTCGCCAAGAAGCGGTCAATATCCAATTGTAGTCGAACATTTATCAAAAGCATACGGAGACCACGTAGTGTTTAAAGACGCTAATATGGTAATCGAACGTGGCCAAAAAGTAGCGTTCGTCGGTAAAAATGGAGAAGGAAAATCTACCATGATTAAAGCCATGATGAAGGAAATTGAATTTGAAGGCAAACTAGAAGTAGGTCACAACGTGCAGATCGGCTATTTCGCCCAAAACCAAGCGGCCTTATTAGATGGCGAGATTTCAGTTTTCGAAACAATCGACCGAATCGCCGTAGGGGATATCCGCAGTAAAATTAAAGACCTGTTAGGAGCCTTCATGTTTGGAGGGGATGATGTCCAAAAGAAAGTAAAAGTACTTTCGGGAGGGGAAAGAACCCGCTTAGCCATGATTAAATTACTTTTAGAACCTGTCAATGTCCTAATCCTAGATGAGCCAACAAACCACCTAGATATGAAAACCAAAGACATCATCAAAGATGCCCTAAAAGATTTTGACGGTACGCTAATCCTAGTATCGCACGACCGTGATTTCCTTGATGGTTTGGCCGAAAAAGTATTCGAATTCGGACACAAACGCGTCAAAGAACATTTTGAAGACATCAAAGGCTTTTTGGACTATAAAAAAATGTTAACCTTAAAGGAAATAGAGAAATAATTGCGTAATTTTCGTGAATAGTATCCACTAAGGAATTATTTGTTTCACTAGTATGAACAATCACGAGATTTCAAGATTTGACCTGCACCATGTGGCCGACTTTCTGCCCTATCCCTTCATCATAGCAGAAGTGATAAACGGTATACATTTTAATACATTTTTGAATGAAAAGTTTAAGGAGGAGATAGGATACACCCTAGAGGAAATCCCAACGATACAAACCTGGTATGAACACGCTTATCCCGAATCATCCTACCGCGAATTGGTCATAAAATCATGGGATGTAGAAGAAATCAATTCCAAACAAGAAGGAAAGGTTTTCGTTCGAAAGAAATCACAAGTGACCTGCAAGAACGGGAAAAAGAAATGGTACGAGATAAAGGCTTCTGTGGTCGATAAATTGCACGTGGTCGCTTTTGTTGATATCGACAAGGAGATTCAATTGCAAGAAGAACTAAAAAGTATCAATACGAATAACGAACGCATGTTGTCGGTACTTGGACATGATTTAAGAGCTCCTATATCTAACCTCAATAATATTACCTCGGTAGCCCTTGAATACAACATGTCTCAAGAGGATTTTACCCTATTCATCCAAAAGATAAACAAGCAGGCTACACAAGTCTTAGAAATGCTTGAAACTACCTTAAATTGGGCCAAGTCCAACTTTGACAGTGTCCATGTACAAAAAAGAAGCATTAATGTCAAAGTGCTCATTGAAGGTTTATTAGCCATCTACAAAACAGCTTATGTTTCTAAAGCAATAGCCATGATGGTCCGTATCGACGAATCTGCCGCGGTCACCACTGATGCTGAAATCGTAACAATTATGGTGCGTAATATCATTTCCAACGCTATAAAGTTCACCCCCAACCACGGCGAAATCACCATTGCCTTTGAAAATAATACCTTAACCGTGACCGATAATGGAGTAGGCATGTCACCGGCAAAAGTGCGAGCGTTAGTAGCACAGCGATCTACTTCCACTCGAGGAACGAATAATGAAATCGGGATGGGCATGGGGATGCAGTTAGTCCATAACCTTGCCGAAAAATGCGAGGTTAAAATCATCCTCAAAAGCCAATCCCAAAAGGGAACTACGGTAAGTCTCGTATTTGACTAAAAGCCTGCGTTTTATAAATTGTTTTGTAGGCCATTAAACGGTTTGCTTTTGTGTAAGCACTAAAAGTTATTTACTTTTTATCGGCGTTGATGTAATGAATACGGTCACTCTTCGCTTTCGGCTTTCCGTCCTTAGTACTAATGATTACAACGCCTTTTTTGCCTTTTTCGCCATAAAGCGCTTTAGCTTTTTCATCTTTTACAACCGTTAGGGATACAATATCTTGTTGGTCTAAAGGGGTATAAGGACTCGTCGGATTAGGCCCAAAAACTTCTTGCTCCGTATAATAAATCCCATTAATGATGTAAAGAGGTTCTTTAAGTATCTCTAAGGAGTCTATGGTTTCTGGATTGATGTGATTTAAATTGTTTAGATCACTAACTTTATCATCAATGACCACCAAAGGAGCTTCTTGTTTAGCACTAGAAACTTTATTCTCTTTTTTAAGATAAACTTCCACATCTTTGGCTGCATCATCGTCAGCTTTTTTAGTAGATTCCGCCCAGTTAGCCACCACTTTATCCGATGTATAATACCCCTCTGATGGAGCAGTCATTTGTGTAACCGAAAGAGGGAACACCTCCTCTTCCTTAGCTTTTCTGCTGACCGCCTCATAAGCCACTTGTTGCTTAGGTTCTAACTGCTTTTGCAAGAGTTGTTCAGCATCGTTCTTAATCGCTGGATGAACCGTATCCGCTAAAGCAACACGGTTGTTTTCAGGCAAGGTCTTTTGCAAAATGTCTTGTTGGGTCACCGTCTCGATTGGGGTAGTTGTGGTGTTTTCAGTTCCAAAAAACTGATAACCAAGCGTAAACAGCAACAGCAGCGAAGCTGCTACGGCAATTTTTTTCCACAAGGCCGTTTCCTTTCGCAAGGTGCCGGTTTCTAGTTTTTCTTCCACCCGTTGCCACACACTTTCCATAGCATCAAAATTAGGTGCTTCTGCTTTGTCAGCCGCAGCTTTTATTTGGTTGTACAAGGTATCTTGATCTTTCATGACTATTTCGCTTTTTGATAATACAGTACGTTAACTAGCTCTTTTAATTTGGTTTTAGCTACGTTCAATTGGGATTTAGAGGTGCCTTCGGAGATCTTGAGTAGGTCCGCAATTTCTTTATGCCCGTAGCCCTCAATCACAAACAAGTTAAATACCGTCTTACAGCCCTCCGGCAAATGGTTCAATAAACCCAGCAAATCTTCTTCTGCCAAAGCGGATTCCTGCACACCTTCTGTAAAGGGATGCAGCGGAAGGTCTTCTAAGTACAAATTGAAATTAATGTTGCGTTTCAATTGATGCAAACAATGGTTCACCGCAATCTTTCGCGCCCAGGCTTCAAAAGCCCCCAACTCTTTCAACTGGGCTATTTTAGTAAATACCGTATAAAAGGTGTCGGCCAAAACTTCTTCAATCTCTTCTTCCTTTTTTAAGTACCGTTTGCAAGTTGCATACAACTTGGGTGCCAACAGTTCGTAGACTTGCCGCTGTGCATCGCGTTGCATTTTTTTACAGGCTGTTATGAGTGTTTCGTTTATCACTAGTAAGGTCTTTAGAACTATAGAGGACTAAAAAGGCAAAAAGGTTGGAAAAGATATAAATTATTTTTTTTACCCAGTCAAAAGACAAAGGCATAAGTGTACCTTATGCCTTTGTATAGTGGTGTTGGATTAGTGTTTTTAGTTTTTTATAAATTTCATTTTTAATCCCGTAGCTGTTTGTATAAAATAAATACCATTTTGTAATTGGCTTACCTCTAACTTTGTTGCTTCATCCCTAATCCATGCTTCCGAAACGATTCTGCCGGAAATATCAAGTAGTTGAACCTGCAGCGGAGCACTTACTCCCGAAAGTGTTATGAAATCCGTTGCCGGATTAGGATATACGGTCAATGAATTGGTTTGGAATGAGGTAGAGCCCAACGTATCACTTCCCCAATTCGAGCTGCTACCCGTCAAAGAAAAATTTTGTACCGTGCCACTGTAGACCTCAAGCTCATCATTTACCAAGGTTTCTGTGGTATTATTTCCATAAGGTACCCCTTGATTGAACTTATAATACAGTTTTAGATTAGCCTCATCTAAGGGGTTTGAAATTTCGCCACCATTACTAACGATGGAACTTATTTCACTCAAAGAAAGTGCTTTATTCCATACACTGGCTTCGTCTATTTTTCCATTATGATACCAAGAAAAGGATTGGAACGAAATTAAACCTAACTTCAGCGCTCCAGTACTACTAGCAGGCACTGTGCCGGTAGCCGAAACTGAACCTACTTCGGTATCACCGTTGTACAAGGTAAGTGTTTCATCTGTACCATTATAAACGAGAAAGAATTGTGTCCATTCATTAAGTACAAGTCCAGTATACGTTATGGTAAAAGCCGTGCCACTTGAATTCCTAAAACGAGCTTCTAAATCCGTACTGGATAACTGAATTAAGTAAAAATCAAAATTGGATTCATTTCGATAGCCCATAAAACCATTGAAATTCGGAAATCCAGTGGTAATTCTTCTTGGGTAAACTTTGCAAGACATGCTAATACTCGTACTGTTGGCCAATAAATTGTCAGAACCCGTAACCGTAACGGCATCGTTCACACCATCAAAATCAAGATAATTGTCCTGAGCGTAGGAGAACGTAAAAGAAAATACCAACAGCGCAAAAAGTAATTTTTTAATCATAGTAGTAAGGTTTTGAATTAGTTAGTTCAAATTTAGGTTTATTTATGCTTTGTTATTCGAATTCGCCAAACAATTTTCTTAAATCGAAATTTGGATCTTATAAATAATAGAATCGGTTCCTTCCGTATCATTGTCTTCACACAGCAAGAACTCGATAAATGTAGTTGATTTTTGAAATAGCGCCAAGCCTTCAAATTTATGGGTATCCGTAATTTGGCTTGTAAACAAAACCGTAAAGGTTTTCAAGTCCAAGCCGCCAATGAAACTACCATAGATTTCCCCATCATTATACGTGGAGTTTGTATCTTCGCATGCCGCTAAGAAATACACGGTTTCGTCTACCAAAATCGCATCGGTAAAAGTAGCTTCAACGCCTTTAACGATCGGAAGGGCGACCGCATGAAAACCTACATCCTTCGTTTTTCTCGTATACCGAAAGATGCCATTTTGAGCATGAGCCCCATTGCCCCTTGTGAAAAAATAATAGTAGTCGGCCTCGATAATACAACCTTCAATATTGAGTTCATCTTCTGCTAGCTTTATACTGCTTCTTAACCTATGGTATATTTTGGTAAAGTCTTTTTCTTTAGTCTCATGGGTGTCCAAATCATATTTTACACGCAGTTGCCTTTTATCGGTCGAACCTGAACCATGGATATAAAGCGCGTTGTGGTATAGGGTAACCGACTCAAAGTCGGCTTTCTCTTTTTTGGTTAATTCTTCCTCACTGGTTTCAAAGAGTTTAATTTTGTTTAGGTGCTTTTCATCCAGTTTATAGGCATATAAATAGGTGCTGTTGTCTGAGATGATATAAAGGGAGTAGTTGTGATACACTAACCCTGAGGCAGCACCTATACCTTTGATTTCAACGAAAGGAAGTAGTTGGGTTTGTTTCATAAACACAAATATAAACAGGAATAGAAAGATATTTACCGTGTAAGCTTTTTAAATCGGTGGCATTCCATAAAACCTCTTATCTTTGCCCACTCAAAAATCACCATGAATTTAGCCTTATACACCAAAGAATTCCGTTACAACATGCAACTGGCTTACCCGGTCATCTTGGGGATGTTGGGTCATACCCTTATTGGAATCGTGGATAATATTATGGTGGGAAAATTAGGAAGCACCGAGTTAGCAGCCGTCTCTCTTGGCAACAGCCTAATTTTTGTAGCCATGTCCCTAGGGATAGGCTTTTCAACAGCCATTACTCCCATAGTAGCCGAAGCTGATGCGGAAAAGGACACGACCAAAATCCGTGCAGCATTCCATCATGGCTTGTTTTTGTGCACTATCTTAGGGTTTATGTTGTTTGGACTCGTAGTGTTTGCCAAACCCGTAATGGAGTTGTTGCACCAACCCGAAGAAGTGATTGTTTTGGCGAAACCCTATTTGGATTGGGTTGCTTTTTCGCTAGTTCCGCTCATAATTTACCAAGGCTACAAGCAATTTGCTGACGGACTTTCCATGACCAAAATTTCAATGTATGCCATCGTACTTGCCAATGTAGTACATGTAATCATCAATTATTGTTTGATTTACGGTGTGTGGTTCTTTCCCAAAATGGGGATTCTGGGAGCCGGTTTGGGAACTGTAATCTCACGTATTGCCATGGTGGCTTTTATGCACATCATCCTTTCTCGTAAAGACGCTTTAAAGCTCTACTTTCAAGACTTTAGCTTTGACGAAATAAAAAAAGAGACCCTTAAAAAGATTGTCAATTTAGGGTTGCCCTCTGCCATGCAAATGTTGTTTGAAGTAGTCTTGTTTACGGCTGCGATATGGCTTTGCGGGAACATTGGCAAGACGAGTCAAGCCGCCAATCAAATCGCTTTGAGTTTGGCTTCCATGACCTTCATGTTTGCCATGGGGTTGAGTGTCGTGTCCATGATTAGGATTAGCAACCAAAAGGGGATGGGCGATTATAAACAATTAATTGTCGTAGCGCGTTCCATTTTTTTATTGGCGATTTGTATTGAAATCATTTTTGCCATCATGTTTGTGGCCTTACATCAAGTATTGCCTTATTTGTTTTTAAACATGGAAAACCAAGCGCAAGCACTAGACAATCAAGAAGTGATTGCCATTTCGGCTAAATTACTTTTGGTAGCTGCCGTATTCCAAATATCAGACGGTATACAAGTGGTTGTGTTAGGAGCATTACGCGGCTTGCAGGATGTTAAGATACCCATGTATATTACCTTTGTGGCCTATTGGGTGGTGGGCTTTCCCATTTCTTTTTACTTGGGCGAACATACTTCCTTAAAAGCGACAGGCGTATGGATAGGTTTGCTTGCTGGATTAACAGCTGCAGCACTATTTTTGTATCTTCGCTTTCATTATCTGACTAAAAAATTACTGAAACAAAACCCATAATACCCAATTACCATGCAATTACCAAAATTTGTACTAGCCGATAACTCCGATTTCCCAGAAGATATATTTGTAATTCATCTTGATTTTCCTCGTTTCATCATCAATCTAAAAGACGATGAGGTAGAGTTCTTAGAAGACCTCGAAGGAGAAGATGAAACCGAATTAGAATCGGAAATGGAACACTTAATTACCTTGGCGGGGGAATTCTACGACAAGGAGATGGAAGGTTATGAGGAATAGAGGTTAAGCAGCATCCTGTTACGTAAACCCATTTTTAATAGCATAGACGGCCAAGCCTACTCGGGTTTTAAGGCCAAGCTTTTCAAATAAATGGTCCCGGTAGCTTTCAATCGTTCGCGGACTGCAACACATCAATTCGGCGATTTCTTTATAGTTCATTTCCGTAATCGTGTATTTTAAAAACTCCTTTTCTCTTTCGGTCAGTTTCGATACCGAACTACTGGCGGTTCCGTTAATATTGGCAAATATTATTTTGGAAACCCATTCTGGGTAATAATAGCCATCGTCCACTAGTTTGTTTAAAGCAATTTCTAAATCTCTGGGGTGGGTATTCTTCAAAAGATAGCTTTTGGCCCCGTTTCGAATCATCTTAATGACACTCTGCTCGTCATTTTGCATGCTCAAGGCCATTATCTTTAGGTCGGGATGGTGTTCATTGATCCATAAAGCAGTTTCAAAACCATTCATTTCGGGCATGCTGATGTCTAGCATGACAATATCGGGATAAGTATTCAGGCTTTTAATTTTTTCAATTAACGCTTTCCCGTTTTCACACTCAAAAACCACTTCAAAATTGTTGAAATTGGAAATTATCCCTTTCAAGGCTTGCGCTATGAGGGTATGATCATCTACTATGGCAATCTTCTTTTTCATTGTTGAGGAATAGTAACCGTAATTTTGGTACCCACGTTAATTTTACTTTCAATACTAATTGCTCCCGCCAACATTTCGGTTCGTTCTTTCATGTTTTTTAAACCTATTCCGTTGGTGTAATTGCTCGAAAGATCAAAGCCGCTACCATCATCAATCAGCATCATGGTAATGGTGTTTTTGGAGAGATCCAGTTGTAAAGTTACGTTTTTACAAGCAGAATGTTTGATGCTGTTTTGAAAAAATTCTTGGATAATCCGAATTAAAACGGCTTTGGATTGATAAGCAATGGAGAGGTTTTTATCGTGACAGATGAATTTTACCGTGAATAAATTCAGTTTTCGAACCCGTTCGCATTCATCCTCAATTAATTTACAGATCATGTTATTCTCAATGGAATTATCCGTGAGTGATTTGGATAACTCTCTCATGTCTGCTAGCGATTGGTTGATTAAAAAACTGATGGTGTCAATCCTGTCCTTTTCTTCTGCAGTTTCATTTTCGTGTTCCAATTGTTGGGCATACAAGCTCGCCAGTGTCAGTCGTTGACCAATGTTATCATGAATCTCTTTTCCAATATAGGACATCGTTTGCTGCTGCATCTCTATTTTAGTGGTAAATAGCTGTACTTTGTGATGATGTTCCACTTCTTGTTTTTCTTTATCGACAATAAAGTATTTGTATATAAAAGCCCCAATAAAGCAGGCATTCTCAAAAAAGTAACCTATGCATAAATAATGAAAGCCCGTATAGATACTGGTCTTGTAATTGACCGTTGAATCCCATAGCGCTGCCAATCCGGAGATGAATAAAAAGGATGTGGCCAAAAATAAATATCTAAAAAATACAATCTTTAAGTCCCGAATCATGTAATAATAAAAGAAGGAAGCAATGAGATATACGATGATTCTTGTAATGACAAAAAAAGAAAAGCTAACTCTAACAAAATCAGGAAATACGAACATGATGGCAAAATATAAGCCCGTATACACTACATAGCAATAATATACTTTTTTCAGTTTTTCGTACTTGGCATCTTGCGAAAGCATAGCATGGTAGATGAAAGAACAAAAAAGTAAAGCACTGAACATTTGCAAGCCGTCAACGACCAATTGCATGAGATTACGCCGGTGGGAAAAGTGTGGAAAATCGCCGGTTTCTTTCAAGTATACACTGATGATAAAAAGTATTAACGTTACAATGTAAATACTATAATACCGGTAGGTTTTGGATTTAAAAAAATACATCAAATACACGCTAGTAAAGCCGACCAAGGATAAGAAGCCTATCGTAAAAAAGCAAATGCCAACAAAAAAAGGGTCGTTTAATATCATGTAAAACTCTTTAGACGGTCAGATTACTAACATTACTAGTAATAACCTCATAAAATTACTGTATTTTTTACAAAGTAACTCTAACCATAACGAACTAATTACCGCCAGACAACCCTATCTATATCCGTTAAAAAACGGTATTTTTTAAGTTAAACAACCAAGGTAAATTTAGTTTTTCACCCATAGCTAACTCGGAAAAAATAGTGGACATTTGAACTATGATTTAGTTTGCTTTTACAGCACTAGTAAAAAAGCTGAACTGAGTCGCTTGGAACGTTATCAACTGATTTAAGAGAAATAAATATTGTGGTTTATTTGAGTTGCTTCCTAAAGTCGGTCGTATTCCAACCGACTTTTAGGACAACGTAGTAAAAGATAGGCTGCTGGTTTCTATTTTAAGTCATTTACAATAGATTTGTCCCCATAATTATAAGTTAGTTAAAGTAAAATCTCGAGCTCACCTCTCGAGATTTTTTTATGCTTTATCGCAAGCGTGTAAAGGTGGTTTCTTGTACGCGGTTCTTAAGTGTTTTTGCAGGTTTATAAGCAATGTTGACTTTTTTAATCGTCGTTTTTCCCAGTTCCTCTACGGAATCAGCCGGGTTCCCTTGCAAGGTCAAACTAAAGGACCCTAGAAAATCCAAATCTACTATAGTTCCGTTCATCAACGCGTCTCCTATGGCTTTCGTCAATGCTACCATCACGCCATAGCAGTCGGCTTCACTCATCGTCGTCCGCGAGGCTACCACCTGTGCTAAGGACTCCAAATCTACTTTACCCTGACTCACCGCACAAGGGTAGTATTTTATCACGGGAGGGTTTACCATAATATTTTTTTTCGGTACCATTTTAAAAGTTACAGCCATAACATTTTGTTTTATAGTTATACATAGAATAAGTCTTCCTTACAAAATTATAAAAAGATATATATGTTTTGCGTAAAACATATATATCTTTTGCGTAAAACATATATATCTTTTGCGTAAAACATATACATCTTTTGCGTAAAACATATATATCTTTTGTATAAAACATATATATCTTTTGTATAAAACATGTACCTCTTTTTAAAAAATCATAGGCATCAGCCCTAAAACACATACCGACGACGTTAAACTACGAAAGGAATGGAAAGAATAAGTTAGTGGCTTAAATACTGTTCAAGTAGCTTTTGAGCGGCAGCAAACGGGGAGAGTTCGTGATCCAAAACGGCTTGCTGACAGGTTACTAAAAGCGGCTGGATGGCTGGATGCTGGTAAAAGCTTTGTTTCAACCGTTCGTTAATGGTCTCCATCATCCAATACAAACTTTGTTCTCGGCGTTTTTCTTCAAAATAATGATTGCTTTGCACTAAGTGAAGGTAGGTGATTATCGTTTCCCATACCGCATCTATACCTGTTTTTTCATAGGCACTACAGGTTGAAACGGTTGGCGTCCATCCCGAACTTTTGGCTGGAAATAGATGTAAGGCTCTATTGAATTCGGTTTTGGCTAGTTTTGCTTTTGCTATATTATCGCCATCGGCTTTGTTGATCACAATAGCATCGGCCATTTCCATAATACCGCGTTTTATCCCTTGTAGTTCATCACCGGCGCCCGCGATTTTTAACAGTAAAAAGAAATCCACCATGCTGTGCACCGCGGTTTCACTTTGACCTACGCCCACCGTTTCGATGATAACGGTATCAAATCCGGCCGCTTCACAAAGGATTATGGTTTCTCGCGTTTTGCGGGCCACGCCGCCTAAGGTCTCACCAGAAGCACTGGGACGGATATAGGCATTTTCATCTTTAACTAATTCTTCCATACGGGTTTTGTCCCCCAAAATACTTCCATGGGACAAGGTACTGCTTGGGTCTACCGCTAAAACGGCTACTTTTTTCCCGAGCCCCGTTAAGTAACCACCAAATGCTTCAATGAATGTACTTTTTCCCACACCTGGAACACCGGTGATGCCAAGGCGCACCGATCGATTGGCATGGGGTAAACAGGCGGCAATGATTTCGTTGGCTTTTGCCAAATGATTGGGATGCGTACTTTCAACTAGGGTAATCGCTCTGCTCAATGCCACTTTATCACCCGCGATAATGCCGCCAATCAACTCCTGCGCCGTGGGTTGTATTTTTCGCTGGCGCATAATATGAGATAACGACTGTGCACTGATGCTTTCCGGTTGCGGAATACCATCTTTTTCGTGTAGGGCACTTTTGTGGGTTGGTTTTTGGTTCAAAGGAAAATCGTTTGGGTAAATTTAGTAAATAATTAGAAGCACCAAATGCGAACGACACCAAATTTTAAGAAACCTTTTGCCTTGCATTTTAGTGTTTTTCTGTTTTTTGCCTTTCCTTTGTATTCCAATTGTCTCCCTAAAATTGCATTATTTTTCATTAGTGATGCGGAGTAATTCCCTCGTAACGGAGTGTCATAGGGATTTGGTATTTCATCCTAAAGTCTTTTTAAATGGAGAATATTGTAAACGATACGGTTAAGAAAAATGATTTAGTACAAAACACGGTGTATTCCATCTTGTTCTCCATCAGTTTTGCGCATTTGCTGAACGATTTGATACAAGCAATTATCCCATCGATTTATCCAATTTTGAAGCAAAATTATAACTTGTCTTTTTCTCAAATAGGCCTAATCACATTTGCCTTTCAGTTGACGGCTTCCTTATTCCAGCCTTTTGTGGGGTATTATACCGACAAGTATCCCAAACCTTTTTCGCAAATTTATGGGATGTTGTTTTCGATGGCCGGTGTGGTGTCGATCGCTTTTGCCAATAATTTCTATTGGATCGTACTTTCGGTGATGCTTATTGGTACGGGCTCTTCTATTTTTCACCCCGAATCGGCTAGGATCTCCAACATGGCCTCGGGCGGACGAAGAGGGTTAGCCCAAGCTATTTTTCAAGTGGGAGGAAATTTTGGTACGGCCTTAGGGCCACTATTAGTAGCGCTTATCGTGGTGCCCAATAGTCAAAAATACTTGCTTTGGTTTGTGATAGCTGCAGCCATCGGTTTGGGAATACTAAGCAAAATTGCTTATTGGTACCGCGATCATTTAAGGCACAGGAAGCAGCGTAAAGTGGTCTTTGCCGATTTTCAGCGCTTGACGAAAAGCAAGGTTAAACGAGCCATTGCCATTTTGCTGATTGTAATTTTTTCAAAGTTTTTCTACTCGGCAAGTTTGTCGACCTACTATACCTTCTACGTCATCGATAAGTTCCACCTTTCCATAAAGGACGCCCAGTTTCACATGTTTATCTATCTATTAGCCTATGCAGCGGGAACTATTTTAGGAGGACCGTTAGGGGATAAAATCGGACGTAGGTATGTCATTTGGCTTTCGGTTTTTGGGGCCGCACCTTTTGCTTTATTACTGCCTTACGTGAATCTTTTTTGGACTGATGTGTTGATGATTATAATCGGAATCATAATCTCCTCTGCGTTTCCTGCCATTCTTGTCTATGCGCAAGAATTATTGCCGAGAAAATTAGGAATGATTTCAGGGTTGTTTTACGGGTTTGCTTTCGGAATGGGTGCTTTAGGGTCGGCTTTGCTAGGAAAATTAGCCGATTATACGTCGATTCAATTTGTTTATCATATCTGTTCGTTTTTACCGTTGATCGGGATCATTTGTTATTTCTTACCCAATTTGAAGAAGCGATAAGTAAGCCTTCCCATTAAAATAGTAAAGGATTACTAAAATTGGTGGTCCTTTTTTTTGTTCCCTATCTTTAATTCTACTAATTTAGTAGAATATTTAAAAAGGCTTAACTTTAGAATAGCACATTTTAATTATTTAATCATAAAAATGAAGTACTATGGGAACATTACGTTTAGGAGATATTGCTCCAAACTTTGACGCTAAGACCTCTTTGGGGGAGGTTAATTTTCATGAATACTTGGGGGACTCTTGGGGTATTCTTTTTTCTCATCCGGCCGATTTTACACCCGTATGCACCACCGAGTTGGGGACCGTAGCGCATTATTTACCTGAATTTCAAAAGCGAAATGTAAAAGTAATTGCTTTAAGTGTGGATGGTGTTGCATCACATTTGGATTGGATAAAAGACATCGAAGAGACACAAAACGTTAAACTAACGTATCCCATTATCGCCGATGAAAGTAGGGAAGTCGCTCATCTATATGACATGATCCATCCGAATGCAAATGAGACCTTCACGGTACGCTCCGTTTTTGTCATCGGACCCGATAAAAAAGTGAAATTGATTTTAACCTACCCAGCCTCTACGGGTCGGAATTTTGATGAATTATTGCGAGTAATTGATAGTTTGCAATTAACGGCAAATTATAGTGTAGCCACGCCGGCCAATTGGAAAGACGGACAAGATGTAGTCATTGCACCAGCCATAAAAGACGAAGAGATAGCGGTTAGGTTTCCAAAAGGATTTACTAGAATAAAATCTTATTTGAGAATGACGCCACAACCAAATAAATAGTATTTTTGAAGGATAGTTATACGATTATCTTTCTACTATGAATACGAAGTATCAGTTACCAAAAGCAATGGTTGACCAACTCTTTGAAATTGTTGGTCAATCCTTTGTTTTTTTAGATCAAGAAACAAGAAACCAGTACGGTCATGACGAGACCGAGGATTATGTTTTTCCGCCGAGCGTCGTTGTAAAACCAGGGAATTCGCAAGAAATAGCAGCGATATTACGATTGGCAAACGAGTTTAAAATGCCCACGACTCCTATAGGGGCCCAAACCGGATTGAGTGGCGGTGCCTTGAGTATTTATGAAGGCATCGGTCTTTCCATGGAGCGCTTGAATAAGATTATCGAAATAGACGAGCAGAATTTGCAGGTTACAGTCGAACCCGCGGTTATAACACAAGTCCTTAGGGAGGCAGTAGCCGATAAGGGATTGTTTTATCCTGTGGACCCAAGTAGTATGGGTAGTTGTTGGATAGGAGGGAACATCGCTGAAAATGCTGGAGGTGCCCGAGCGCTTAAATATGGCGTTACTAAAGACTATGTGTTGAATCTCGAAGTAGTTTTGCCTAACGGGGAAATTATTTGGACTGGGGCCAATACATTAAAAAATTCGACTGGCTATAATTTGACCCAATTGATGGTGGGTAGCGAGGGGACTTTAGGAATAATTACTAAAGCGGTTTTAAAATTGTTGCCTAAGAATTCGCATAACGTATTAATGTTGGTTCCCTTTTACAAAGCGCATGAAGCTTGCGAAGCCGTTTCGGCTATTTTTAGAGCAGGAGTAGTGCCCAGTGCAATAGAATTTATGGAACGTGATGCGATTGATTGGACCTTACGTTTTGTGGAAGGCATTAGTGTTGCCATTAAACCGGAGCACCAAGCCCATTTGCTCATCGAAGTCGATGGGAATTATCCAGAGGTCTTAATGCTAGAAGCGGAGAAAATACTTGGTGTGGTGGAACAGTTTAGTATCGATGAAGTTCTTTTTGCCGATACCGAGGACCAAAAAAATGCCTTGTGGAAAATGAGAAGATCGGTAGCGGAAGCGGTAAAGTCAAACTCTGTTTACAAAGAAGAAGACACCGTGGTACCTCGCTTTATGCTGCCCGAATTGTTGACGGGTATCAAACGAATAGGAGCCAAGTATGGCTTCAAATCGGTTTGTTATGGTCATGCAGGGGATGGTAATTTACATGTGAACATCATCAAAGGCGACATGACCGATGATAATTGGCAAACGCAAGTGCCTGTGGGTATCCGTGAAATATTTGAATTGACCGTTTCGTTAAAAGGCACGTTGTCGGGTGAGCATGGAATCGGGTACGTTCAGAAAAACTATATGGATATTGCTTTTTCCAAAACCCATTTGGAATTAATGGAAAGTATTAAAAGGGTATTTGATCCTAATAATATATTAAATCCTGGAAAGATTTTCCCTGACCATTTATCGTAAGGCCTTGATCATAAATAGGAAAGCCATCAGAGACTTACTTGATGGCTTTTATTTTTTTGGTTTAATCTCTTTTGGGCGTTTGTTTTTTAACTCGCTTTTCTTCTTTCTTTTCTTTGGCGGTCTTCAGGGGTTCCTTCTTAACCGATTTTTGCACGTCTTTTCCTTTAGCCATGGGTTATTTTTTTAGGTGAATTGATTATTCTATAAGTAAAGGTACTTACTATTTGTTTAACCCTAACTGTTTTTTGGTATTTTCATCAAACAACGATTGAAAGATGGCCGCTTGAAATGAGTCATCAAGGTTGATGAATTTCCATTGTCCCGCTGTCGATTCGTCCATAATCGCCAAGAAGGTCGTTGTTCGACGTACCGAAAAACTATTGCGTTTCGGTTCAAAAGTCACGTCTTTTGTTTGGTTAATTTCTTGAAGCCAGGTTGTTTGGGTAGCTACTTCTTCTGCCGATAATTTTTTTTCAAAGAAATAGCGAACAGGGTTACGGCAGGTGAGTAGGCAAAAGGTTTGGGTTCCTATTTTTTGAGTTTGGTGTGTGATGATGGGAACGGATTCTAATTGGTATCTAAACCGGAACTCCTCATTTTGGTAGGTTTTGTCTAGTTTTTCGATAAGCACTTCTTTACCTAGGGTCTCGACCATTTTAGGATAGGAAAGTGATACAATCGTTTCAAAATCCATTTCGAAATTAGCGGTATAGAGTTTTTTGCTGCTGGTTAAGAGTTGCATGCCGTTTTGCGAGAAGCTAAAATGAACTGTAATTAAGAAGAGCAAGGAGAGGATTTTTGATTTCATTTTTATTAGTATTTATTCAAATATAAAAAATCCCCAACAGGAATACTGTTGGGGATTCGTTTTTATAGCAAGCTGTCAAAACAGATCGACTAATTATTCATTGACTAAAACCCATTCGCCTGACGCAATCATGCTTTCGGCTTTTTTATATTTCATGGTTTCGGTTGCACCGCTCATCACGTGTTTGATGGTTACGTTGTCGTTACGGTTGATTTTCGGAGCATCACGTACAATAGTTTCGGTGACCGCAGGGCGTTGTTGTGTTTGTCCTGCTTCACGATTGCGCGCCGCTAATTCATCCGAGTTTAGTACTTCATCTTTGCTTTCAATGTAGTTTTCTTTTTGACGCACCTCACGCGCTTCTTGGATGTTTTGGTTTTGCTGTGGCAAATCTCCTTTGAATAAGAATGAAATCACTTCCTTGTTTACCCCGTCCAACATCGAACGGAATAAGTTAAAGGCCTCCAATTTGTAGATTAGTAAAGGGTCTTTTTGTTCGTGAACCGCTAATTGCACGGATTGTTTCAATTCGTCCATTTTGCGCAGGTGCTTTTTCCAAGCTTCATCGACGATGGCCAATGTGATGTTTTTCTCGAAATCAGCGACTAACTGAGTTCCGTTACTATCAAAAGCTTTCTTCAAGTCGGTTACCACATTTAATGATTTAATACCATCTGAAAACGGAACGATGATGCGTTCGAATTTGTTGCCTTCTTTTTGATAAACATCGGCAATAATAGGGAATGCCTCGCGAGCACTTCTTTCGGTCTTCTCGGTATAATAGGCTAAAGCAGCTTTGTATACTTTCCCTGTGATCTCCATTTCGGAAGATTTTTCAAACTCGCTTTGGGTGATTGGTGAAACGATCGAAAAGTAACGGATTAATTCAAACTCAAAGTTTTTAAAGTCATTAGCCCCTTTGTTTTCACTTACGACTAATTCGCAAGTATCATACATCATATTGGCAATATCTAGTTTCAAACGTTCTCCATGTAAGGCATGGCGACGACGTTTGTATACTACTTCTCTTTGTGCATTCATTACGTCATCATATTCCAATAGACGTTTACGCGTACCAAAGTTGTTTTCTTCTACTTTTTTCTGAGCGCGCTCAATGGATTTAGTCATCATCGAATGCTGAATCACTTCTCCTTCTTTCAGTCCCATACGGTCCATGATTTTAGCCACTCGTTCTGAACCGAACAAACGCATCAAGTTATCTTCCAACGACACATAGAATTGTGAACTTCCAGGATCTCCTTGACGACCGGCACGTCCGCGCAACTGGCGGTCCACACGGCGGGAATCATGACGTTCTGTACCAATGATGGCTAAACCACCTGCGGCTTTCACTTCGGGCGATAATTTAATATCCGTTCCACGACCTGCCATGTTGGTAGCAATTGTTACTACCCCTGGTTTACCCGCTTCTTCTACAATTTGCGCTTCTTGTTTATGCATTTTAGCATTCAAAACGTTGTGTGCAACCCCCCGAATCTTTAACATTCGGCTTAATAATTCTGATATTTCAACGGAGGTTGTTCCAATTAAGACCGGTCTACCTGATTGCGATAATTGTGTCACATCTTCGATAACCGCATTGAATTTTTCACGTACCGAACGGTAAATTAAATCCTCTTTATCTTCACGGGCCATACCTCTATTTGTAGGTATCTCCACAACATCTAATTTGTAAATTTCCCAAAGTTCTCCTGCTTCTGTAACTGCTGTACCCGTCATACCGGCTAATTTGCTGTACATACGGAAGTAATTTTGGAGTGTGATGGTAGCAAAAGTTTGGGTGGCAGCTTCAATCGTCACTTGTTCTTTGGCTTCAATCGCTTGGTGTAATCCGTCAGAATAGCGACGGCCATCCATGATACGGCCGGTTTGTTCATCAACGATCAAAATTTTGTTGTCCATGATCACATATTCCACGTCTTTTTCAAACAAGGTATAGGCTTTCAAGAGTTGGGTCAGCGTATGAATACGTTCTGATTTGATTCCGAAATCTTGGAATAAGTGTTCTTTTGCTTCGGCTTCTTTGTCTTTGGCTAAGTTTTTCTTTTCAATGTTGGCTATTTCCGTTCCAATATCCGGTAGTACAAAGAAATTGTTGTCTGTATCTTTAGAAAGGAATTTAATTCCGTTATCCGATAATTCTACTTGGTTGTTTTTCTCTTCGATTACAAAGTACAATGCTTCATCGACTTCCGGCATTTTGCGGTTGTTGTCGGCCATGTATTCGTTTTCTGTTTTTTGAAGCAATTGTTTAACCCCTTCTTCGCTTAAGAATTTAATTAACGCTTTATTTTTCGGTAAGGCTCTGTATGCTCTTAATAATTGGAATCCTGCTTCTTTGTTATTGCCTTCTTTGAACAAACGTTTTGCCTCGGTTAAGAAGCCGTTGGCCAATTGACGTTGTAAATTGTATAGGTTTTCGATTTTTGGTTTTAACTCATTGAATTCGTGGCGATCCCCATCCGGAACGGGACCAGAGATGATTAATGGCGTACGAGCGTCATCAATTAAAACCGAATCCACCTCATCCACGATAGCGTAGTTGTGCTTTCTTTGCACTAAATCTTCGGGCGAATGTGCCATATTATCACGCAGGTAGTCAAAGCCAAACTCGTTATTGGTTCCGTACGTGATGTCGGCTTCATACGCTTTTCTACGGGCATCTGAGTTAGGCGAGTGGTTGTCAATACAGTCTACGGTTAAACCATGGAATTCAAATAAAGGCGCTTTCCATGTGCTATCACGTTTGGCTAAGTAGTCATTTACGGTAACCAAATGTACTCCGTTGCCTGTCAATGCATTCAAATATAAAGGCAAAGTCGCTACTAATGTTTTTCCTTCACCCGTTTGCATTTCAGAGATTTTACCCTCATGCAATACGATACCCCCGATCAACTGTACGTCGTAGTGTATCATATCCCATGTAATTTCTTTACCGGCAGCATTCCATGAATTAGCCCAATGTGCTTGGTCGCCATCTAAGGTGATATAGGTCTTGGTCGCTGAAAGTTCGCGGTCTTTCGCAGAAGCGGTTACGGTAATAGACGTATTGTCTTTGAAGCGACGGGCTGTTTCTTTAACTACGGCAAAGGCTTCTGGTAGAATTTCCATTAAAACCTTTTCAGAGATTTCATACGCTTCTTTTTCTAGGGCATCAATCGCATTATAGATGTCTTCCCTTTGGTCAATGTCGGCTGTATTTTCAGCTTGTGTTTTTTTAGCTTCAATCTCAGCATCTTGTTTGGCGCGCGCTTGCTTTATTTTTCCTTTAAATTCAGCTGTTTTTGCTCTTAGCTCGTCATGAGAAAGCGCTGCTAAAACCGGTTCTAAAGCTTTTATTTTGGTAATATAGGGCTGCGTGGCTTTGACGTCTTTTTGTGATTTGTCGCCTACAAAAGCTTTGATAATGCTATTTATGAAACTCATAATGGGTTTGTATTTTAGGTTGTAAAAAGGTGTGCAAATTTAAACAAAAAAAAAGCCCGAAATGGACTTTTTTCTGTTGTGTTTGTTTATTTTTTTAATATTCATCCTCGTTCCAAAGGTAATCCTCGTCAGTTGGATAATCAGGCCAAATCTCTTCCATAGATTCGTAAATTTCCCCTTCGTCTTCTATAGATTGCAAATTCTCTACTACTTCTAGTGGAGCTCCTGTACGTATAGCATAGTCGATAAGTTCATCTTTGGTAGCTGGCCAAGGTGCATCGCTTAAATACGATGCTAATTCTAATGTCCAATACATCTTCTGTCGATTTTAGTTTATGCAAAAATAAATTTAATACTGAAAAAGTCAAGTAAAATTTGATTTATTTTAAAAAAAAGTTAAGAACGTCTTTTGTGGCGGCAAGTACCAACTTCCGTTTGTGAAAACGATACGCGAAATGCAATGCCCGCTTACTTCCTCGGAATCCATTTTACTTCTTCCGCTTGAAGGTCAAAAGACAACTTCCGTGCCAAGACAAAAAGATAGTCAGAAAGTCGGTTTAAGTACTTTATAACCTGTTCGTCGGTGGGTTCTAATTCGTGTAAATGAACTGCTAAACGCTCCGCTCTGCGGCATACACAGCGAGCAATGTGACAATATGACACGGTAGTATGTCCGCCTGGTAGGACAAAATGTGTCATTGGGGGCAATGCGGTATCCATTAAGTCAATTTCTTTTTCAAGAAAATCAATATCGTCATCCGAGATGCGGTTGATGTTTAAGCGGGGTTGTCCATTTTTAAGGGTTTCTTTTTCGGGCGGTGTGGCTAAAATGGCTCCAACCGTAAATAGTCGATCTTGAACTTCAACTAAAACATTTTTGTACAAGGTATTGATGTCTTGGTCTCGGATTAAACCAATGTGGGAATTAAGTTCGTCAACAGTACCATAGCTTTCAATGCGAATGTGGTGTTTTGGGACACGAGTGCCTCCAAAAAGAGCTGTAGTTCCCGTGTCGCCGGTTTTAGTATAAACTTTCATGTTGGTTTGATTTGCTGGATGACCAAGAGGTCTGGGTTCGTTTGTTTTTTCGGGTATAGCCGAAGCTTCTAGTAATTATAGGTGATCAGGATTAGGCATGTCGCTCTCAATCAAGCCATCGCGCAATCGGATGATGCGGTGGGCATATTTAGCGATATCTTCTTCGTGGGTAACTAAGATTACGGTATTACCGTTTTTATGAATTTCATTAAATAGTCCCATAATCTCCACTGAAGTTTTACTGTCTAAATTTCCGGTAGGCTCATCGGCTAAAATAATCGATGGTTTATTGACCAACGCTCGTGCAATCGCGACCCGTTGCCGTTGCCCTCCTGAAAGTTGGTTGGGTTGGTGATCCATACGATCGGCAAGGTTGACTTGTGTCAGTACCTCTGTGGCACGTTCGTTGCGCTCACTTTTAGCATAGCCAGCATAGATCATTGGCAAAGCAACATTATCTAAGGCGGTTGTTCGGGGTAAAAGATTAAAGGTTTGGAACACAAAGCCAATTTCTTTGTTTCTAATTTCGGCCAAAGCATCATCATGCATTTGACTAATATCGTTTCCGTTTAGTATATAAGTTCCTGAAGTAGGGGTGTCTAAACAACCTAATAGGTTCATTAAAGTCGATTTTCCCGAACCAGAAGGTCCCATAAGGGCAACATATTCGCCTTTATTGATTTGTAAATCAATCCCTTTTAACACGTATATGGTTTCACTTCCTAATTGGAAATCACGTTTAAGGTCTTTTATGTTGATTAATGGATTTGCCATTGTTGCTGTTGAATTGAGATTTGCTAAATAGGTAGTAAATATAGCGATTATGTTACAATGACACATTTAATTTAATCCACGGAATTATGTAAGTACTATAAATAATTGTGTAAACCGTTTGCAGTGGTGTGGCCCTACATTTACACCAACATAAAAATCTAAAAGATGAAAAATAAAATACTGCAATATGGATTGCTTAGTGTGTTGCTTATGACCTTGGTGTCTTGTAAAAATAAAGAAAAGGAAGCTGCCGATGAAAAAATTGCAGCATTGCAAACCTATATTGATTCATTAGAAGATGTGAAAACAGCGGATGTCGAAACCAATTGGGACAAGATATCAAGCGATTTTGATCGCAAAACAAAAGAATCAAATGAAGCTGTCGCTAAATTAGGTGACGATATAAAAGCCCAAAATCAAGCTCGAGTTGATTCGATTAATACGCGCTATGGTGTTATTAAAACTTCGGTTGAGTTGGCAAAAGCACCTAAAATGGTAAATCCCAATCAAAAACTGAGAAACTTATTTTTTGGTGTAGATAAAATAGGAGAGGACTTGAATTTCAGTTGGGTCACAAAAGACAATATTGTAGACACGTATCAAAAATTCTTTGATTCGTATAAAGCCAATAAGGGCAACTTCTCGAGAGAAGACTATGACGAAGTGAAATTGATTTATGAAGCCCTCGATAGTCGTAAAAACACCGTTGAAAAAGAAGGTTTATCTTCCAGTGATAACATGAAAGTGGCCTCCATAAAATTTAAGTTTGCTCCCATGTTTAAAGTCAATCGGATTGGAGCCAAAGCACGAGAAAATGAAGAAGCGAAAGAATAATTTTTGAATTGGTTTGTTAATTCGGAGAATGGTAATCAGGGATGGTTACCATTTCTTTTTTAGGGTCTAATTACAAAATGTTCTTTGGGCTGTTCCTTTCGAAAGAAGACCAATCCCCATTGAAAGGTGTCTATGGTGATGGTTACTTTTGGATGTTTCTTGATCACTTCCCAAGCTTTATCCATGTCGGCACTCCAATGTATGTCATCAAAAATCCAAACCGTTTCATTGGTAATGGACGGTAGTACTAATTCAAAATATTCCAAAGTTGCCTTTTGAGAATGGTTGCCGTCGAAGTAAATAAAGTCGAATGTTGAACGTTGAATGTCAGAAGTCTTTAGATAAGCTGAAAATTCGGTAACTACCGCCTTTATGTTAGTAAGGTCCTGTTTTTTAAATTGGTTTTGTGCTACGGCTGCCGTATTAGGACAACCTTCAAGCGTTATTATGTTGGCTTTAGGATTACCGAGTGCAAGGGCGGAAGTTGCCATACCTAGGGAAGTGCCAATCTCTAAAATGCTTTCCGGCTGGAAGTAGTTGGTTATGCGGTATAACAAAGCCGCACGGTTAGGTGTAATGCCCGCTGTCTTTGCTATTTGATTAATGGCTCGGGTATTGCTTTTAAAGACGCGAGAACCAGCACCAAAGTCGGTCACCTCAATCGTGTTTTTGTTTTGTAAAAGGCTATTTCTGTACTTTTTTAAAATATAATAAGTTGGATCATTTTTCTTATCATAAAAACATTGGGTAACCAAATTAAACACAAAAGGGGAGTGTACCCCATGTTCGTTTTTGGAGTGCCAAAGGTATTTTAGATATGACTTGAGGATGTGACGCATTATTCCATTTTTGAAGAAAGCTCAAACCAGCGTTCTTCTTTTTCTTCTAGCTTTTTAATGATGGCTTGTAGTTCGTTAGCTTTCGTTGTGATATCGGCATCCGCAACCTTACCTTCCGAAAACAAATTTTCGATTTGCTTTTTCTCGTATTCTAAATCTTTGATTTCTCGTTCGAGTTTGGTAAACTCTTTTTGCTCGTTGAAGTTTAAACCTGAGGTCGTCGGATTGTTTTGTTTCCAATTCACTTTTTCTGTGCTAACATTGGACAAGTTTTTAGGCTCAGCCGAATCTTCATAAGCTCTAAAATCAGAGTAATTGCCCGGGAAATCTTCTATTTGACCTTCTCCTCTAAAGATGAACAAGTGATCCACAATCTTATCCATAAAGTAACGGTCGTGCGAAACCACTAATAGACAGCCGGGATAATCTAATAAGAAGCTCTCTAAGACATTCAAGGTAACAATGTCCAAGTCATTGGTAGGCTCATCTAGGATCAAAAAGTTTGGATTCTGAATTAAAACCGTACATAAGTACAAACGTTTTAACTCGCCACCACTTAGTTTCTCGACAAAGTCATATTGTTTTTTGGCATCAAATAAAAAACGCTCCAATAATTGAGAGGCCGAAATAATTTTCCCTTTGGTTAGGGGGATATATTCGCCATATTCTTTGATGATGTCGATGACTTTTTGGCCTGGTTTTGGGTTGATACCGCTTTGGGTGTAATATCCCACTTTAATTGTGTCTCCAATGACTACTTTACCAGCATCGGGAATCATTGTTTTGGTAAGGATGTTTAGGAATGTTGATTTCCCTGTTCCATTTTTACCGATGATACCGATACGTTCTCCCCGTTGGAAATCATAACTAAAATTGTCCAATATGGTTTTGTCCTTGAATTTTTTGAAAAGTTTATGGAGTTCAATAATCTTGCTACCCATACGCTCCATGTTGATTTCAAGCTCCACCACATTTTCTTTTCTTCTGCTTTCTGCGACTTCTTTAATTTTGTAAAAATCATCTTGGCGCGATTTCGATTTGGTGGTTCGTGCTTTGGGCTGGCGACGCATCCAGGCCAATTCTTTAATAAATAAGTTTTGGGCTTTGTCTATGGAAGAGTTTTCCATCGCAATACGCTCTTCTTTCTTTTGTAAGTAGTACGAGTAATTCCCTTTGTATTGGTATAATTTACCGTTATCTAATTCAATAATTTCGTTACACACACGTTCCAAAAAGAATCGGTCGTGCGTCACCATGAATAAGGTAATGTTCTCTTTGGCAAAATAACTTTCTAACCATTCGATCATCTCTAAATCCAAGTGGTTGGTTGGCTCGTCTAGTATCAGTAAGTCGGGACGATTAATCAAAATAATAGCCAAGGACAAACGTTTCTTTTGCCCACCCGACAAACTTTTAACTTTCAGTTTTAAATCATCTAGTTTTAGTTTGGATAAGATTTGCTTGAATTGTGTTTCAAAATCCCAGGCATTGTGACGGTCCATTTCGTCAAAAGCCAACTGGTATTTTTCCTCGTCTTCGGGGTTTTCTAATGCTTTTTCATATTGCTCAATCACAT
>JBJONL010000100.1:0-16893 GCA_046051865.1 Bacteroidota bacterium
GCGGTTTCAAGATCGTCTTCATCTATGGGTTTTAGGAGGTAATCGATACTGTTAAGCTTGAAGGCACGCAGTGCGTACTCGTCGTAGGCCGTCGTAAATATCACAGCGCTATTGATGGTAACAGCTTCAAAGATTTCAAAGGACAATCCATCAGATAACTGTATATCGAGGAAGATTAAATCGGGGTGCTCATTGTTATTGAACCAATGAATGGCTTCTTCAACCGAATGCAGTAGACTATTGATTTGTAAGCCAAGCTTTTCTACCTTGCGTTGGAGCAATCTAGCGGCTGGTTTTTCGTCTTCAATGATGATGATGTTCATGGTGCTCTGAAAATTTTTATAGTAGGTTCTTACTAAAAAGCATGATTGCTGTCTATTCCCATTTATTGTTTTTATCTTTTTCCATTAGTTCGTTGATCTTTCTTTCTTCCCAACCTTTACCCATCAACATAGTGGGAACAAAAACCGACATAGCGTGGGTACCTAAACCGATACCCCAGAAGATGACCATACTAAAGGTGTGCCATTGCCAAAAATCTTTAGAAGCATCACTATCGGTGTATTGGAGTACTAGAATCATAATGTTGACTACAACGTACACAAGTAAGTGGGTATAAAACCCTTTTATACGTTTTACCCTCTTTAGCGCTTGTTGGTATCTTACTTCTTCTATTGGATTATTGGTTTCCATGCTGTTGTCTTTTTTCTTTTTCTAAGAATTGTTTTAGTTTTTTAGCTTCCCATTCTTTACCAAGAAAAGGCATGTAGTTAAAGGCTTTCATTCCGTGTAGTATCAAACCTATTCCCCAACCCAATAGTGGCCAAAAAAACCATAATTCTTGGGGTGAATATTTGAGATTGATGAATAGGAGAAAGGCATTGACGGCTAGAAAAGAGACTAAGTGACCATAAAATCCTTTGATTTCTTCCACTTGTTTTTTGGCCCGTTGGTAACGGTCATATTCTTTATAATCTTGTTCCATGGTTATTTCCATTTATTATTTTTCTCTTTATTTAAAAGCTCTTGTACTTTCTTTTCTTCCCATGCTTTGCCGTACCCAAAGGTTTCTATGGCATGGAAGGTAAGTCCCATTCCCCAGCCGAACATGGGAAACCAAAACCACTGGTTGCCCCCTGTTTTGAGGTTAATAAAGATTAGCATGGGAATCACACAACAGTAGGAAATCAAGTTGCCGTAAAACCCTTTAAGTTTTTCTACACGTTCTTTGGCTTTGATGAAGGCCAAATTTTCATTGTAAATCGTTTGAGTTTCCATAAATGTGACTTGTTTGGTTAGAATTGGAATCATCACTTTGAAACAGGCGGCAGTTTCTTCAATTAGCACTTTACGTTGTGATATTAGTCCGTAGCGGTTCACGATGTTTTGAAGTCCGACGCCTCTTCGGTCTTGAAGAACTTCCTTTTTTTGTAAATTATTCTCGATGATTAAATAGCCGTTGCTAATGTATATTTTGATGTGTAATGGTTTTTGTTCGCTCACCACATTGTGCTTAATGGTATTTTCAAGCAACAATTGAAGCGATAAGGGAACTACTTTGGCATCCGGGTGATCATAATCGGTGGGTACCTCGTAAGTAATGCTGTTTTCAAAACGCATTTTCAGTAAGTTCATGTAGGTTTTAGCAAAGGCTAATTCCTCTTGCACGGTTACTAGTTCTTTGTCTTTTTGCTCCAAAACATAGCGGTATATTTTAGACAATGAGGTGGTGAACTTTTGAGCATTCTCTGGGTTTTCTTCTATCAAGGAGCTTAACACATTTAAGCTATTGAAGAGGAAGTGCGGGTCGATTTGGTTCTTCAGGCTTTCAAATTGAGCCGAAGCCGTACCTGCGATAATCTTTTGTTCCTTAACCTTGTTTTCATTGTATACTTTAAAAAAGTAGAACGCGTAAAAGGACAGGGAAATGATGAAAGTGATGATGACTGAAACAACGTAATTGGCAGCTTGTTCATGAGAAATGTAAGCAGTAAACGAATGGCCGTTGATGATGACTTCTTCAAAAATTCGCAGTAAGAAGATAACAATTAAGGTCACGACAAAAGATCCGACAAACCCAATAATAATTCTTTTCATGGCAAAGCGATTGTTTTCAAACACTTTATCTAAGTAGTGAAACAAAGTCCAATTGACGTATGAAAGCGAAAGGGTATACAAAATGGTATAGCCAAATGGAATAAATAAAGCCAGGCTGAATTGAATATCATTCCCTAATACAACATTCAATAATTGAATGACTATAAAAATGATCAACGACAGCAATAGAATTTTGGGTATGGCTTTTTGCAGACTTTTCATTGTACTAATTTATTTATTTTTTTCGGTGCGGTAAACAGCAGAAATGATGAATCCGATGCCCATTCCGCCCATCAAACCTACCCCTGGCTCCTCTAATAATTGACCTAAGGCAATTCCTAAAAACATGCAGCCTACAAAAAGGTAGTCGGTTATTTTATTGGTTTCTTTATTATTTTCCATGATTACACTGGGTTGCAGCCGTAGCTTATTATTTTTTACAGTTTTGTAATGCTTCTTGAGCTCTATCAAGGCCCCAATTTGGAGAAAAAGCATTCTCTGGCTTGAATTTAGCAAATAAATCGATAGATCGAGCTACTTGTTCGCACAACGGTTTAGTATCCGCACCTGTCCATCTAGCACCGTTGATCTCGAAGTCGGCTTTCCCAAATACAGCTCTTGGGTTTTCTGGGGCAATGGCTAAAGCTTGGTAGTATTGCTCCATTACTTTTCCTGAATATTTCATACCATTGGTCATTGGGTCTTGTACAATGATTGCTGTGTATAATAAGGCCTGTACTACTTTTATTTCAGCATTATTGGGACTAATTACGCTAGCGTTGTCGAGAGCGGTTTGGGCTTTGTCTAGCATTGCCGCCGCTTTGTCTTTATTGGCGGGATCAAATGTCGCTGTAACATTAACCATGGCTACATAATAATTGGGCAACCAATTGGTTTTTTCGGCGGAAGCGATACGTTCAAATAGGGACGAAGCTTCAGCTGTTTTCCCTTCTTTCCAAAGGCCCATGGCTTTACCCATTCCTTGTTCGTATTGTCCTTGCGCTTGCAAAAGTGAGCAGATGAAGAATGCTACTGCAGTAATAATTGTTTTCATATTGTTTGTTTTTAAAGGTTTCTAATTACAGTTCAAAAGTAGGTTGGTTTTCAGACGTGCAAAAGTAATAGTAACTGAATTGTCGAATTTGGAGGATGAATTGCGATCTACATGGCTAATGCCTTATAAGTTCTTTAATTGGTTGTCTTTTTTGTTATCACTTATGGTCCAAAAGAAGCCTATGAAGAAGAATCTGTCGGCCGTTGGAATGATTTCTTTGCGATCGAATAGACCCGTATCGATGTTGGCCGTAGTCGCATAATTGTATCCATAGATATTTTTAGTACCTAGGACATTTGATACGGAGAAATACAGTATTTTTTGTTGCGTAAGTAAATAGGCCCAACTGAAGCTAAGGCTACTATAACTTTTGGTTAGGCTGTTCATAAAAACAGGTTCATTGGGATTATTATACGGGCGTCCAGTACTGAATTGCTGGGTTAATCCTAGTTGGGATTTCCAATCGTTTATCCAATACTTGGTTACTATGGACACGTTTTGTTTGGCTACGAAGCTTGGCGTAACTTCACTACTATAATTTTTATAATCTCTTTTGGTATCAATATAGGAATAGGAGATCCAATACTCTAAGTTCTTGATGCTGCTGCCGTCTCGCCAGAAAACATCAAGACCTTTGGCATAACCTGTGCCCTTATTATTGAATTTGGTTTCATATTGTACGGATGGTGTGTCAAACTTTACTAAATCATTGTATTCTTTTAGGTATAACTCCGCGCGCAGGGTTCGGGTTCCTTTAACGTATTGGTAGTTTAGAATATAGTGAGCCGCTTTTTCGTTTTTGAATTTGGACGAATACTTTAAGTATTCGGCTTTTGGGGCTTCTTCAAAGTTTCCGTACGCAAAGGAGAACTGACTATTTTTAGACACTTTGTATGCTATTGAAGCACGAGGATCCAGTGTATTTTCTTGTATGTAATTATTATTAGAAGCTCTAACTCCTACTTTGGCCGCTAGGTTTTTTGAGAAGAAGATATCGGCTTCCGTATAGACCGCTGCTATATTGGCATCATATCCATTTCTCAAGGTTATATTGAAGTCTTCGTCATAGTTAGTAATGAAGTAATCTGAACCAAAATTCAATTTAATGCGGTCAGATAATTTCTTCGTTAGTTTCACTTTCAGGTGTGCGGCGTGTTCGCCATTAAAAACCTTATTAGCATCCAAATCAATTTGGTTATGCGAGTAGCCATAGCCTAGTCCTCCAAACACTTGCCAATTGCTGCCAAAGTTTCCTTTATAGGAGCTATTTAGGTAGAAATTGTTGTTATTCAAATTGACGCGGACAGGATTAGGCAAGTTGATATCTTCTTGATTCAGGTCGAAGCGAGAGGCATCGAAGGCAGCATACAGTTTATAAATTCCGCTATTAAAGTTATAGCGGTACACCGCTTCCCCGGATAGGGATTGAAACGGACGGTTCCAATCTACATTTTGCGGGATGGCTTTTTGGTAGGGAGCCAAATCGATATAAGCAGTATTAACACTAAGAGAACTTTTTTTCCACTTTTGGGTATGACTTAGTCCTAAGCCGACGGTCATGAATGAGATATCCGTTTTATTTTGGTCGGCTTCATCTTGGGTATTGAGCAGCAGCACACTGGAAAGCGCTTCACCGTATTCGGCCGAGTAGCCACCCGTTGAAAACGCAATTCCGCTGAATAAGAAAGGGGAAAAGCGACCCCGTGTAGGTAAATTATTAGTAGTAGCACCGTAGGGTTGGGCTACCCTTATTCCATCCACAAAAGTTTGTGTTTCATCGGCTTCCCCACCACGTACAAAAAGGCGGCCGTCTTCCCCCACATTTTGTGTTCCTGGGAGGGTTTGCAGTGCGGCAATAATATTCCCTGCTGAACCCGCCGTAGTTACTATATCAAGGGGTTTTAGTACGGACACCCTACTCTTCTCACCGGCACTGAAGGTCCCGGCCGTTACCACTACAGCATCAAGCGTATTAACACTTTCCTTTAATTTGAAAGTCTTGTATTGCCCATTGGCCGCATCAATAACTACTTTAATTGTTTCAAACGCAAGAAAGCTAATGACCAGCGTTTGGTTGCCTGTGGCGGTTGTTGTGAAACTGAAATGGCCCGTTTCGTCCGTTGTGGCCCCATCATAGGTTCCTTCAATAAAGACATTGGCGCCCGTTACCGGTTTGTTCTTTTCGTCAACCACAGCACCGCTAATGGTATTTTGCGCAAACCCCAGTGTGGTAAGCAATAACAAGATTGAAATGTAAAACGTTTTCATGGGTTAGGTGTTTTGATAGGCCAAAGGTGTATCAATGTATAAAACTATACAATTTATGGTTACCGAAATGTTATTTTTTAGGGATGGATTGTTTGATCATTGCCAAGATTGGTATAAGATTTGAAATTTCCACTTATTAAACTTCATCGAAGGAATGGGAAATAGGGCTTTTCGTCAAGAAATAAGTACGCATTCCTTTACTCACGTTATAAAAGTTGAAATAATTAGGGGGATTTAGCACTTAAAAGAGAAAATAATTAGTAGACTTATCGTAATAACCATCGTAGAAAACATTAAAACAAGTACGACGCTCTTTGCTTTTAAAGCTTTCTTTACTCTGCAATCCAATAACTTACAAGCCGTACGGCACTGTCCTCAATACCAAAAAAAAGGCAAGAGAATTGGAACTCACCTTTAATTTGCTTGTCAAGCTGGGTCAATCAGAATAGGTACTAAACGATAAAACCTCGTGATTCTTCCAGGTTTTTTTTGTGCAAATTCTTATCAACAATTCGCAATTCGCATTCGTATTTCATAATTTAAATTTTACCTTTACGGACTCAAAAAAAGTTGAACGTATGATTTATAAATTCAGAGCGATACTGGATGCCGAAGAGGATGTTTTCAGGGATATTGCTATTCAAGAAGAGGACACTTTAGAAGATTTACACAATGCCATTGTCAACGCCTTTGGATTTGACGGCCTAGAGATGGCTTCCTTTTACACCTGCGACGACCAATGGAATCAGGAAGATGAGATTCCGATGTTTGATACAGGTGATGTACCGGGCGAACAAAAAATCATGGGCGATTATGCCTTGAATCAGTTGCTAAGTGAAGACCAAACAAAAATCATTTATGTATATGATTTTATCCATATGTGGACTTTCTTAGTGGAGCTTGCAGCCACTGAAGAAGCGGAAGTAGGTGTTACTTATCCAAGTTTATTATTTTCTCATGGCCTATTGCCTGCAGCAGCACCTGAAAAAGAATTTGAAGCTGATAACGATGACTTCTACTCAGAATTTGAAGATGATTTAGACGAAGAGGACTTGGATATGTTCAGTGGGGATGACAGCTTTGAAGATTTCGGATTCGAAGAAAATTGGAATTAGTCTAGGAGACTGAAAAAAATAGAAATTTAAAAAAATGATAAACTTATTTAATGCTCATATTGAGAGCTTATCCATACACCGAGTGGGGAACAAAAGTCGGAACGAAGCCATTTTCTTATCGGAGCAGCCCTATGGATTGAATGATGAGATTGTGCCGCTGTTGAAAGAGTATTTCTTTAAGCCATTTAGAGATAAAGAAGAGAACTATTTTCAGTTTGCACACGACGTGGATTTGGATTACAATGACATGTTTACCTTGGCCAATGAGCTGTTTACCAACCCTAGTGATACGCATGAGATTTCTAAAAAAATTACGAAACATTTGTTTGAGCAATCCAATCATCCTCACATAAAAAATGGGGAAGTCTATGTGGCTCATTTGACCAATGTATCAATAGACAATAACGTGGTGGATGCTATCGGGGTTTTCAAGAGTGAAATAAAAACTGATTTTATGCAGTTTGAAGAAAAAGGCACGACGTTGGAAATGATTTTACAGCAAGGGATTAACTTGAACAAGTTGGACAAAGGATGTTTGATTTTCAACCATAAAAAAGAAGAAGGTTATAAAATCCTGACCGTAGATAGCAATCGTTATGATGCGCGTTATTGGTTGGAACATTTCCTATCGGTAGATGCATTCCAAGATGATAATTTCTATACGAAGAAGTATTTAAAATTCTGCCAAGGATTTGCTAAAGATGTTGTTTTGCCTGCGGAGGACAAAAAAGAAGAAGTGATGTTTATGAACCGTTCGGTAAACTTCTTTGCTAAGAATGATGAGTTTGAAGAAAGTAAATTTTTGAACGAGGTTTTGGACAATCCTGATTTGATTCCTGAATTCAAAAATTATAAAGTTGATAAGGGTGAGAAATATAGCATTGAGGACATTACCAACTTCCCAATTGCCAATGGCGCTGTAACGGATGCGAGAAAATCCATTAAAAATGTAATTAACTTAGATACGAATATCCAAATTAAGTTGGATTTCATCAATCCAGAGAGTGCAGAGAAATTTGTAGAAAAAGGATGGGATGAAGAAAAGCAGATGTACTACTATTTGGTTTATTTCAATAAAGAGCAGAAAAGTTAATTGTTCACTTCCTTTTCAAAAGATAGAAAAGCAATCCCCAATTGTAACCAATTGGGGATTTTTTTATATTTGGAACTGCTATAGTCAATGTTAAAATGTGCTAAAGGCCGTTTAATAGCATTATATTTGTTAAAATGGTCCCCTTTAGATGAAGCACTACTTTTTACTACTTTTACTCTCACTATGTTGCTTAACAGGCCAACCACTTGCATCGCAGGTGAAAAATAGCGGAAACGATTCGGTTAAGGTGTATAAAAAAATCGAAACTTATGCTAAAAAGGGTAAGCTCAAAGGATTCATCTACCGCTTGTTATTTAAAGCCAATCGGAAAGCGGCCACCACTTCAAGTACTAGCAGTCGCAAGCGTTTTTTTATTAAAAAAGCCTTTGACCGTAATGAAGGCAAAATCATCAGAAACATTAGCATTGAGACGTTGGACCCCTTTGGGTACAGTGTAGACAATTATAAGGATGTCCCAGAAAAGGGCTTTGAGAAAGTAGGAAACCGCCTCCACCTTAAAACTAAAAATTGGACGATTCGCAATCTTTTATTATTTAAAAAGAACGAGCCTTTAGATTCCTTATTGACCAAAGAATCGGAACGTTTGATCCGTAGGCAACGCTATGTGCGCAGTGTTATCATTAATCCTGTAGAAATTCCAAATTGCAAAGATTCGGTTGATATCGCGATACGTGTATTGGATTCTTGGAGTTTGATTCCTACGGGTGCTGTTTCAAACACGCAGGGAAACTTTGAAATAACAGAGCGTAACTTTTTAGGGTTGGGTCACGAATTTCAAAACGACTTCACGAAGCGTTTTGATACGGGTCAAAATGCCTATAAGGCCAAGTATTCAATTAACAACATTAAGAATACTTTTATCAATTCGACCTTCACTTACGAAAACTCGTTGGATAATTTTACTACGAAGAGTGCCCGATTAGAACGCCAATTTATTTCACCATACACCCGATTAGCGGGTGGCGCTTTTTTTGAAAACCGTTTTTATATCGATTCCTTACCAGATGCTGCGTTAGTATTTGCGAAGCAACGTTTTAAATTAGAAACCCAGCAATATTGGTTTGGACATTCGTTCCGCGTCTTTAAGGGGAAGAATGAAGATTATCGAACGACTAATTTAATTACTTCTATCGGCTTTAAAAATGTGACGTACTTGCAGCAACCCGAACTAGCTTATGACCCCACGCAATTCTTTTCAGGAGAACGCTTGTACTTGGGAACCATCGGATTAAATACCCGAAAGTTTGCCGAGGACAAATATTTGTTCAATTTTGGCATTATAGAGGATGTGCCTTACGGACAAGTCTATGCCATTACTGGTGGATTTCAAGACAAAAACAACCAAAGAAGAAGCTATTTTAGTGGTCGCTTTGCTTATGGAAACTACTTTGATTTTGGGTATCTAGGAACTGATGTGCAATGGGGTAGTTTTTATAATAATGGTACTACGGAGGAGACTACATTCCGAATAGAAACGAATTATTTTACCAATTTACTTTCTATGGGAAATTGGAAAATCAGGCAGTTTATTAAGCCAACCATTGTAATTGGAAACCATAGAGCTCCCATCATTAAAGACCGGGTAATGCTATCGGATCAAAATGCCATAAAGGGGTTTAGCAATCCTTTAATTAATGGGAGTCGGAAAATGACATTAACCTTTCAAACCCAAACCTACGCTCCAGGGAATTGGCATGGTTTTCACTTCAGTCCGTTTTACAATATGACCTTCGGACTGTTAGGAAATGAAAACAATAAATTATTTGATAATCGGTTGTATTCTAAGTTTAGCATCGGCATGTTGATTAACAACGACTATCTTGTATTTAACAGTTTCCAGATTTCGTTCTCCTACTATCCTTCAATCCCTTATGACGGCACTAACATCTTCAAAACCAACTCGTTCAAAAATGATGATTTGGCTTTACCTGATTTTCAAATTGGGGAACCGGTTATTGTTCCTTTCAAATAATAAAACGCAACTGTCTAATTTGCAATATTTTGTAAGTAATTATAGTTGAAATTGCCAAATTCATGTCGTTTATCGATTAAATTTTGTTTTTTGCCGTTTTGCTTTTATGTTTACTCTACTAGAACTAAACCGTAAATGTATGAAAACAAACTACTTATCCATTGGTATAGTTAAGAAAAGCTACCTTTGTACGCTTTTTGGACATCGTTATGTGGAGACAAAAAAAGTCAATACCCATTTCAGCGAATTTGAATGTGAACATTGTAAGATGCAGGTCACGAACGATAGTCGGGGTCAAAAAATTGTCCTGACCACTAAGTTAAAAGACATCAATGAGACGCTCTTCTACTTGCAACTAAAAAAACAATTTGTTTCACGTTTTTATTTTCAAAAAAAAGATCAGTAACAAAGGAGCGCTTCCATCGTCTTACTTGAAATCAAAACAAGCGAACCTTGGAATCAGCAATACTTAGTATTACCAACCTCAACAAGCATTACGGCAAACTACATGCTGTCAAGAATGTTTCCCTAGAAATTCAAAAAGGCAATGTATATGGCATTTTAGGCCCCAATGGGAGTGGAAAATCCACAACCTTAGGGATCGTCTTAAATGTTGTTAATAAAACCTCAGGAACCTACCAATGGTTTGGTGGCCAAATGCCCACCAGCGAAGCCTTGAAAAGAGTAGGTGCAATTATAGAGCGTCCCAATTTCTATCCTTATATGTCGGCAGAAGAAAACCTGGAATTGGTCTGTAAAATCAAAGGCATTGCTTATTCTAAAATTGCTGAAAAACTAGAAATCGTTGGTTTAACAGATCGAAAAGACAGTAAATTTAAGACCTTTTCATTGGGAATGAAACAACGCTTGGCGATAGCTTCTGCCCTATTGAATGACCCAGAAATATTAATCCTTGACGAGCCTACTAACGGCTTGGACCCCCAAGGTATCCATCAAATTAGAGACATCATTCGTCTCATTGCTTCTCAAGGAACTACAATCCTTTTAGCTTCACACTTGCTTGATGAAGTAGAAAAAGTTTGCAGCCATGTGTTGGTGTTGCGTTTTGGTGAAATCTTGTATAACGGGACGGTGGACGGTATGAGCAATACTACTGGTTATGTGGAACTTCAAGCCGCAAACCAGACCCAACTTGTAGAAGCGCTTAACGCGCATCCTGAGACAGAACGACTGATGCAAGCGGAAGGCAAAGTAATGGTTTACTTTAAGCACTCAGTAGATGCCGCCGAATTGAATAAGTACCTCTTTGACCGAGGCATTTGCTTGCAGCATCTAGTGCATAAGAAGATGAGTTTAGAAGAACAATTTTTAGCCTTAACAAATTCCTAAAACACGCCTTATGAAACGATTACTCTCTATAGAATTACAAAAAATATGGAAAAACCGCGCTAGCAAGGTATTAACCATCAGTTATTTTGTCATCTTATCTTGCATTGCCTTAATTGCTTCCATTAAGTTCAATATTGGAACTATCAAGATTCATTTGGCCGAGCAGGGCATTTTTAATTTCCCTTTTATTTGGCATTTCAATTCGTTTATTGCCATATTTGGTAAAGTATTTTTTGCGGTAATCATTGTTTCAATGATTTCAAACGAATACAGTTATGGCACCTTGAAACAAAACTTAATCGATGGGATGACCAAGAAGGAAATTGTTCTTTCTAAGTTTTATGTTTGCGTGCTATTCTCGTTAGTTTCCACCGTATTTGTCTTTTTGATTTCGCTTGTCTTAGGACTTATTTTTTCCTCCTATACGGAACCTTCCATCATCTTCTCGGATATGGAATATCTATTGGCTTATTTTGTAAGTTTGGTTTGCTTTTCGGCCTTATGCTTATTTCTGGGTATCTTAATAAAGCGTTCCGCTTTTGCGCTAGGTTTTTTATCAATTTGGTTTATTATTGAAGTAATCTTAGTCCATACTAGAGTCAACTTCCCAATGCTTTTGAAAGGGTTTTTACCCCTCGAATCAATGTCTAGATTGTTAATAGAGCCCTTTTCTCGCTTATCGGCCATAAAGACTTTTGGGCAGATGGCAGGCATTAAAGAAGTGAAAGATTATGATGTGCATCTTTCCACACTACTTATCGTCATGGTATGGACGGTTGTTTTTCTCTACTTATCCTATGCCATAATCAAAAAACGCGATTTATAATCAACCGTTGTATTTCTTAAACTAAACTTAAAAGGTCCTTAAAACTTTTAAAGTTAACTTATTTATTTGTTAATTTTGACAAATGAAAAAGTACTTTCTTTTTGTCCTTATATTTTTCAGTTTTGTCACCAATTGTATTTCACAATTTAGTAAAACGCACTATATCCCACCCTTATCAGGGTCTTCAAATCTTACGTCTGAAGATCAATATTTATATATTTCTACACCCAGTACTAGTCCTATTAATTTTAAGATAATCGAATTAGGAGGAATTACGGTAGTAGGAACAGTAGCAAGAAATACACCTTACATCTATTATATTGGAAATGGCAACAATACCCAATTGCATGTAAATGCTTTTAATGTTGCGAATGTAATGAACAACAAAGGGTATATTGTAGAAGCCGATGACATGGTTTACGTTTCTGCTAGAGTAACCGCAGGAACGGGTAATCAAGCTGGCGAATTGGTTTCAAAGGGTTTGGCCTCTTTAGGCAAGAGGTTTAGAATTGGTGCTTTTACGAATGAGAATGCACCTTCTTATGGTGTCATTCATTATACCTTCGTATCCGTGTTGGCCACTGAAAACAACACTACTGTTAATTTTAGTGATATCAAGACAGGTGTTCAATTACTAAATAGCAATACCGGTAGCAATCCATACAGTATTACCTTAAACAGTGGCGAAAGTTATGTCATGGCGGTACAAGGCCCGAACGTACCAAACAAAGATGGGCTTATTGGATCACTCGTTACTTCAGACAAACCTATAGCACTAAATTGTGGATCGTTTGGAGGTACCAATGGTGAAATGAATAATTTGGATTTGGGCTTTGACCAGATTGTACCGGCTGAACGAACGGGTACCGATTATATTTTTATAAAAAGCACAGGACAAGACAACGTAGAACGCGTTTTATTAGTAGCCGATGAAGACAATACCGAAATATATTTGGAAGGAGCTACAAGTCCGAATTACACTTTAAATGCCGGTCAATATATAGCGTTGCATGGCTATGATTTTAATGCTAATGGCAATTTATTTGTTACAACAAAAAATCCTACTACGCTAGTCGGAAAAAAGATCTTCGCCTATCAGAGTGTGGGTGATAATGGATTACCGAGCCAGGCCAATCAAGAGTTGTTTTTCGTTCCGCCACTAAGTTGTCAAACACCACACGTGATTGATAACATTCCGTCCATTGACTTTATCGGTACTAGGCAATTTACCGGTCGGGTGACGATTGTTACACAAACGGGTTCTACGTTGAATTTTATAGTAGATGGCGTTAATTATTCGCTTGCAACTTTACCCGCTACGATAGATGGCCCAATTCCTGTTACGGGTAATACGGGCTATGAGACCTATGTCATTACAGGGCTAACGGGAAATGTCTCTGCCTTTTCAAGCGGGGAGCTGTATTTAGCAGCTTATGGCTCAAGTGATGCAGCAACCTTTGGTGGCTTCTTCTCTGGTTTTACCTTTAAGCCTGAGATTTCTTTTGACAAAATTGACTTATCGCAATCCAGCTGTATTCCGAATACGAATTTAACCGTGAACTCCTTAAATCCATTTAATCAAATTGATTGGTATTTTAATGGTTCCCTAATTACAACAGCAACAGGGAATATTTTTACCCCAACCCAACCCGGAAATTATTATGTGTCGGCTACGATTGCTAGTTGTGGTGATCCCGTAGCTTCTGTTATCATCCCCGTAAGTGATTGTCCGCCTGACCGCGATAATGATGGCATTAATGACAATATTGATTTAGATAACGACAATGATGGCTTATCAAACTGCGCGGAATCCTATGGTGATCAAAATTTAAATTTAACGAATACTGCTTTAGGGGCGGTGACCGTGGGAGGGTATTCCAATTCCTTTACAGGTGCCGTTTCTTTCGGAGGTACGGGAGTTCCCTCTACGACTCCTATTGTTGGCGATGCTACAGGTCAGTTTATAACCGAAACGTCGTCGGGTAAAGAAAATAGCACTACTTATGCGATTGCTTTCACTAACCCAATCAGTCTAGCAGTAAGCTATGCGCAGACCGCCGCCGCACAAGATTTATTAAGTTCAGATACTGAAATAAAGATCAGTTGTCCAGTTAACCGAACCCTGACGATTGTGAATCCCGATAATCAAATCTTGATTGACACTAATTATGATGGGATATACGAAAACAACATTACCCAATTTTCTTCTTTTGAAATTCGCTTTCGACTGAATGGCAATACTCCTCTAGCGGCGGGAACGGGCACTTTTGTGATTAGAGGCAATAACATCAGTGCGCTAAGCATTACCAATCTAAATATTTCTGATTTCGACAGCAAGGTTACGCTACGAGTAGTAGCGACCTGTGTCCCAAAAGACTCCGACAATGACGGAGTAGCCGACCAAGTAGACCGTGACAGCGATAATGACGCCATCCCTGATTTTGTCGAAAATCAAGGAACGAATGTGATCGCTTTGTCCAATGTCGATGTCAATGGTGATGGAATAGATGATGTTTTTGGAACAGGTATTGCCCCTGCTGATACCGACAGTGATACGGTTCCTAATTACTTGGATTTAGACAGTGACAATGATGGTATATTTGATGTTATTGAATCAGGAAGTCCGATTAACAGCAGTAACATTACTGGGATTACCGCCTCAACGGTTGGTGGTAACGGACAAGCAAACAACACGGAGACGAGTGCAGATAGTGGCATTTTAAATTATACGATAGCCGATACAGACGCCGATGGCGTTCTTAATTATTTAGAACTTGACAGTGACGGCGATGGCTGTAATGATGTTATTGAAGCTAATTTTGCCGATACCAATAACGACGGCATCTTGGGTAATGACTCCCCTACAGTCTATTTAGCACAAGGATTGGTTTCAAGTACCAGTGGCTATAGTGTGCCTAATGGCAATTACACCATAGCAGCACCTTTGAGTATTACTACCCAACCGGCTAATTTTATCGGTTGTGAAATGCAACCTACATCGCTGACCTTGACACCTGCTACTACCGTAACGAGCTATCAGTGGCAACTCTCTACCGATAACGGTGCGACTTGGACTAACCTTACTAACAATGCGATCTATTCTGGAGTGAATGCGGCTACCTTGCAATTCGCGACACTCACTGCTGCCATGAACAATGATCAGTACCGTGTCTTTTTGAATCGTACGGGCAATAGTTGTGGTTTGTATTCTACCGCCGCAATCATGACTGTTTATGAGAAGCCTGTTCTAACGAGTCCGATTACGCTAAAACAATGTGATGATGATACGGATGGCATTTCTACATTTAACTTAACGCAGAAAAACGATACCCTTTCGTCCAATTATACCAATGAAACGTTCCGTTATTTCACTACACTTCCAGCAGCAAATACCGCTAATAATTTGTTTGAAATACTGAATCCATTAGCGTACACTACCGGAAACGCGACGGTATATGTCCGAGTGGAAACGATTCATGGTTGTTATACCGTGGGACGAATTGATTTACTTGTATCAGCTACGCAGATACCGGCCAACTTCCCTATTGCAAATTCGTATAAATACAAATGCGACGATTACCTAGATGCTGTTAATGACGACCGCGATGGCATATCACAATTTAATTTTAGCGGGATAACGGCTAGTTTATTGGCTATATTACCCAATAACGTTTCCATCAAATACTATAAAACAGAGGCCGATTTTCTAGCAGAGACTGATGCAGCGGGTAATTCATTAGCCATCCCCGACCCTTCTAATTATAGAAACATAGGGTTCCCGAACACACAAACAATTTGGATTAGAGTAGACAGCACCGTCGACAATTCTTGTTATGGCTATAAGTCCTTTACGATAGTCGTGGAAGCCTTGCCGTTTGCCAATCCGATTAATCCGGCTAATTTGATACGGCACTGTGATGATGATCAAGATGGTTCCTACGGATTTGACACTAGCGGTATTCAAGCCTTAGTATTGAACGGACAGACCAATGTGAATGTGACGTATTACAAGGCGGATGGTACCCAACTCAGCACTCCTTTACCAAATCCGTTAGTACTGACAGGTTCACAAAACATTACGATTCGCGTAAACAACAACAGCACCTTGACAGGAGCAACTGCTTGCTATGACGAGGAGACGTTGCAATTCATTGTGGATGATTTGCCACAAGCTTTCCCGTTAACAACCACCCAAACCTCTTTCTGTGATGATGAAGACGATTCTTTATACCAAGATGGCCTTTTGAATATAGACACTAGCGGCTTTGAGTCGGCTATCCTAGGAACCCAAACGGGAATGAACGTGTATTACTATGACGGTAATAACAATCCGCTCCCTAGTCCGCTACCCAATCCTTTTACCACAGCTTCGCAAAATGTGAAAGTGGTGGTCGAAAATCCAATTAATACGACTTGCACTGCCGAATATACCATTCCGTTTATCATACATCCTACCCCTAAAATTGATCAAGATGACACGTTTTTGATTTGTGCTCCAAGCACGCAAATCACTTTGGATGCAGGTATCATAGACGGCGCTTTACCAAGTGCTTATACGTATCAATGGTATTTGAATGGAGTGCTTTTACCAGGCAGTATAAATCCAACCTATATCGCGACAGCAGCGGGAACGTATAGCGTTAAAGTAACTAATAGCTACGGCTGTCACAAGACTCGAAAAATAAAAGTTATTAAATCGGAAATCGCCAGCATACAAAACATTACCGTTACGGATATGACCGAAATCAATTCGATTATGGTAGCAGTAACGGGCAACGGAATATATGAGTACAGTTTAGATGATAGTGCTGGTCCTTACAGAGCTAACGGCTTCTTTAACAATGTGCCAATGGGATTACACGAACTGTACATACGCGATCAAAACGGTTGCGGTATAGTAGGCCCGATTCCCGTTGCCGTATTAGGAATTCCACATTATTTTACACCGAATGGCGATGGATTTCATGATTATTGGAATGTCATGGGTATTAGTCCGGTTTCCACCAATGCTGGCTCATTGATTTATATCTATGACCGTTATGGAAAATTGCTTACTCAGATTTTGCCTATTAGTGCGGGTTGGGACGGAACCTATAA
>JBJONL010000101.1:0-34966 GCA_046051865.1 Bacteroidota bacterium
TTAAAAGAAAGGTTTCTAATGATAAGCCCCAAATAACTTCGTAGCTTCGTTATAAGAGCTTTCAAAACTCATCGGACTAGTATTCGTGGAGGCTCGTTGCTCTGTAAAATAGGAAAGTAGCTTCTCAGTAGGCATATTACCCGTCAAATCGTCTTTTGCCATCGGACAACCACCAAAGCCTTGTATAGCACCATCAAATCGGGTACAGCCAGCCGCGTAAGCTGCCTCGACCTTTTCATGCCACTTGTCTGGTGTAGTATGCAAATGGGCTCCAAATTCAATTTGTGGGTAGTTCGGAATCAAATTGGAAAATAAATAATCAATTACATCTGGTGTAGAAGATCCTACGGTATCTGACAAGGACAATATTTTAACCCCCATAATAGCCAATCGTTCGGTCCATTCACCTACGATATCAACATTCCAAGGGTCTCCATAAGGGTTGCCAAATCCCATAGAAAGGTAAGCTACCACTTCCTTATTCGAAGCATCGGCTATATTTAAAATTTCCTGAAGGGTTACCAAACTTTCAGCAATGGTCTTATGGGTATTCCTCATCTGAAAGTTTTCCGATATAGAGAAAGGAAAACCTAAGTACTTTATAGGACTATGAGAAGCTGCAATCTTAGCACCTTGCGTATTTGCTATGATGGCTAAGAGCTTACTTTGCGTTTGACTTAAGTCTAATTGTTCCAAAACTTCAGCAGTATCCTGCATCTGTGGAATGGCTTTAGGCGAAACAAAACTTCCAAAATCAATAGTGTCAAATCCAACTCTTAACAAAGCTTGTAGGTACTGCACTTTGGTTGCTGTAGGGATAAACGTTTTAATGCCTTGCATGGCATCGCGCGGACATTCAATAATTTTGATTTTCTTGTTCAATGTGAATCAGTAATGGTGTGGCTAAGTTAGGAAGATTTTTTTAGAATGGCAGTATTGATTTCTTTAACCAATTTTGGACCTTCATAAATAAATCCAGTATATAATTGCACCAAACTTGCTCCTGCTTCCAATTTTTCCAAGGCATCCTTCGCCGAGTGTATTCCTCCGACGCCAATAATTGGAAAAGCTTTATTGCTTTGCTCAGCTAAAAACCGAATCACTTCGGTGGATCTTTTAGTTAACGGCAAACCCGATAATCCTCCGGTCTCTTCTTTAGCGCTAGAGATTAATCCCTCCCGAGATAAGGTCGTGTTTGTGGCAATAACACCCGCTATTTTTGTTTGCTTAACGATATCAATAATATCAAACAATTGCTCATCGGTCAAATCAGGAGCGATTTTTAATAATATGGGTTTTGCATTTGGTTTCTCAGCGTTAGCCGTTTGCAATTCTTGTAATAGCTTTGTCAAGGGTTCCTTGTCTTGTAACGCTCTTAAATTAGGAGTGTTGGGCGAACTAACATTCACTACAAAGTAATCTACTACATCAAATAAAGCTTCAAAACAAAACATATAATCATCAGTAGCCTGTACATTATCCGTTACTTTATTTTTACCAATATTTCCGCCAATAAGTACGCCCTTGTTTTGCTTTAGTCGAAGAACTGCTGCATCCACACCGCCATTATTAAACCCCATACGATTAATTATTGCATGATCTTCTTTCAAGCGGAATAACCGTTTTTTAGGATTCCCTTCCTGAGCTTTTGGAGTAAGGGTTCCAATTTCAATAAAACCAAATCCAAAGTTGGAAAGTTCTTTATAGCATTTAGCATCCTTGTCAAACCCCGCTGCCAATCCTACTGGATTTTTGAATGTCAATCCAAAAACCTGTCGTTCTAACCTATGGTCTTTAACTTCATAAATTCCCTTAAGTAATTTAGGAACCATAGGGATTTTAGAAATAAAACGGATAAAACTAAAAGAAAAATAATGTACTGCTTCAGGATCAAAACAGAATAATAGGGGACGAAGTAGTAATTTGTACATAGGTTGTTTCGTTGTGGGGCAAAGGTAATAAATTAGTTCATGTTTTGAAATGGATTATCGCTCACGAATAGTTTGTTACTAGATATTGCAAACTATTTCAAAGTCGCAAATTTTCAATTCACCAAATTAAATGCTATTTTAGCCTTTCATATGGTTACATTATGATCTCAGAACAACAGTTTCAAAATGAACTTGATATAATTATTCAAAACGGTATTCGAGAAGATATCGGTCCGGGGGATTACAGTTCCCTTGCGTGTATTCCCTATGATGCAAAAGGGAAAGCTAAACTTTTGGTTAAAGATAGCGGTATTATCGCCGGGGTTGAATTCGCTAAAAGAGTAGTAAATAATGTCGATCCTACTTTGCAAATGGAAATTTTCATCAAAGATGGAGCAACCGTTAAACAGGGAGATGTAGTTTTTCATGTTGGCGGAAGTTCGCAAAGCATTTTAAAAGCCGAAAGACTTTTGTTGAACTCGATGCAGCGCATGTCAGCCATAGCAACCAAAACAAATCAATTTGTAAAATTATTGGAAGGTACACAAACCCAAATATTAGATACCCGCAAAACCACACCAGGTTTCAGAGCTTGTGAAAAGTGGGCTGTTAAAATAGGAGGGGGGGTAAACCATCGTTTTGCCTTATATGATATGATCATGCTTAAAGACAATCACAATGATTTTGCTGGTGGTATCAGTCAAGCGATTACAAAGACTAAAGACTATCTGAAACTAAACCAACTGGATTTAAAAATAATTGTTGAAGCCCGTAACCTTAAAGAAATTAATGAAATTCTTCAAAATGAGGGCGTACACCGAATTCTAATCGATAATTTCAATTTTGAAGATACCAAGGCCGCAGTAGCACTTATTGGTGATAAATGCCAAACAGAATCTTCAGGCAATATCAACGAAAAGACAATAAGACAATATGCCGAATGTGGTGTAAACTATATTTCTTCTGGAGCGTTAACCCATTCCGTCTACAATATGGATCTAAGTCTAAAAGCATTTTAATAATTGTTCATGAAAGCAGTTAACGAGGGATTTATTCAAAAACTACCTATCATTAAGCAACTGATTTTTTTACTGAAAAGAATCAAATTGCCGTGGCTAAACGGTTTGTCCTTATACGAATTATTAGATTTATATTTCGTAGGAATCGTCGAAGGTGCTATTTCCTATCGAGCTGCGGCTATTGCTTGGAGTTTCTTTATGGCATTATTTCCGTTTATGCTTTTCATCTTAAATCTAATTCCATATATCCCCATCAAAGGATTTCAAGAAGATTTTTTAGGATTCGTTCAACAAAGTGTACCTCCTACGACCTATGACGCTATCTATAAGATTATTAATGATATTTTACATAACAGTCATAGTGGTTTACTATCCACCGGATTTCTTATGGCGATCTTGTTGATGACAAATGGAGTTAATGCTATTTTAGGCGGTTTTGAAGGTTCCCACCATGTTAATATGAACTTAAAAAGAAAATTCTTCCGGCAATATTTCGTTGCCTTAGCGTTGTCCATTATGCTTTCTTTATTATTAATCATTACCGTGGCAGCAATCGTTATTTTTGAGGTTATCATTCAAAAAACGAAAATTCAAGATGTGCTTTCCGATGATATTCCGCTAATCGAAATGGGTCGTTACATTTTTGTTGTTCTAATGATTTTAATGTCAACATCTTTGCTATTTCGGTTCGGAATACGTAATGAAAAGAACAGAGCATTTATCTCGATTGGATCTGTATTCACAACTATTTTAATCATCATATCGTCATACTTCTTTGGTATTTGGGTAGTGAAATTCTCCAAATACAATGAATTATATGGTTCCATTGGCACCTTGTTAATAGTTATGTTTTATATTTGGATTAATTGTATGATATTGTTATTAGGGTTCGACCTAAATGCCTCCATCAATCATATAAAAAGAGAGAAACGTAAAGAACTCGAATTGTTATGAAACTAAAAATACTTTTTTTTATTGGGCTGTTCTGCCAGCTCTGCTTTTCACAAACTATACTTGGAAAGTGGACTACTGTCGACGATGAAACAGGCAAGGAAAAGGGGATCGTAGAGGTATTTGAGTACAAAGGAAAAATCTACGGCAGAATAATTGAAATATTCGAACAAGATAAAAGACACTTCAAGTGTGAAAAATGCGAAGGAGATGATAAGAATAAACCCATATTAGGTTTAATTATTATTAAAGGCCTAACTAAAAAAGGAGATAGTTATGAAGGAGGTAAAATCATAGATCCTAAAAACGGAAAAAGCTATCATTGTAAAATTAAACTCGACGGAAAAGATAAACTGGTGGTTCGAGGTTATATCGGAATTCCTTTAATTGGAAGATCTCAAACTTGGATTCGATTAAAATAGCCTGACTAATGAACTTTTTTATTGAAGTTATTCTTCCTCTTCCTTTACCTAAAACATTTACTTATAGCGTAAGTGCAACTGAATTTTCATTCCTTCAGAAAGGAATGAGAGTTGCAGTGCCTTTTGGTAAAAACAAAATATATACTGCTTTAATTGTTGAGTTACATAACAATGCACCAACGCTCTATGAAGCTAAGAACATTGACCAGATTCTGGACGAAAAACCTATAGTTAAAGAATTCCAAATCAATCATTGGTTCTGGATAGCTAAATATTATATGTGTTCTATCGGAGATGTCTACAGAGGAGCATTACCCTCTGCATTATTATTAGAGAGTGAAACTATTATCTCCCAAACAAAAGAAATCGTCGTAAATGAAGCCGAACTATCAGATGATGAATTCTTAGTCTATGAAGCACTTCAACACCAGTCATCACTGAAAATACATCATATAGTCGACATCCTAAATAAAAAAACAGTTTTACCGGTTATTCAAAAACTACTGAATAAAAACATCATCACTCTACAAGAAGAAATTCAGGAAGTATACAAACCTAAATTAACCCGGTACATTAAACTTCATAAACTGTATCTTGAAGAAACCAATCTAATTGCCTTATTAGATAATTTCAATAAAAAGGCAGCGAAACAAAAGGAAGTTATACTGCATTTTTTTCAATTACAAGCGCAAGAAAAAAAGCCTATTGCAGTAAAACAATTGACTGAATTTGCTAATGTATCATCTGCAATCATCAAAGCTTTAGTAGACAAACAAGTTTTTGAAGAATATTACATTCAAGAAGATCGAATCAACTTTGAACAGAATAAAAGGGATCACAAACTTGTCTTGAGCGAAGCACAACATAAGGCCTATACAGGAATTGTAGATTCCTTTACAACTAAAGAAGTTTGTTTGCTTCACGGAGTCACTTCTAGTGGTAAAACTGAAATATATACCCAGCTTATTGAGAACTATCTAAAAGAAGGTAGGCAAGTACTTTATTTATTGCCTGAAATTGCATTGACTACCCAACTCGTTTCAAGGTTAACCCGGTTTTTCGGAAACAAAGTAGCGGTCTTTCATTCTAAATATAGTAACAATGAAAGAGTAGAAGTTTGGCAACAAGTTCTTCAAAATAGTGAAAAAGCTCAAGTGGTTATTGGGGCGCGTTCATCCTTATTTTTACCCTATACTAATCTAGGTTTAATCATTGTAGATGAAGAGCACGAACAAACATTTAAACAGCAAGATCCAGCTCCACGTTACCATGCTCGAGATGCCGCGATCGTGTTAGCCCAATTCCATAACGCTAAAGTTTTACTTGGTTCTGCGACCCCCAGCATCGAAACATTTTACAATGCTACGGTTGGTAAATTTGGCTTAGTTAGCTTAAAAGAACGCTTTGGTAACGTTGCTTTGCCTGAAATTGCATTAGTCGATTTAAAAGATGCCTATTTCAAAAAGAAAATGAAAGGACACTTCAGTTCAACCCTAATTGAGGCAATAACCGAAGCATTTGCTAATGGGGAACAAGTTATCCTTTTCCAAAACCGGAGAGGATTTTCCCCGGTGTTAGAATGCATGACTTGTGGTCATGTTCCACAATGTCCACAATGCGATGTAAGTTTAACCTATCATAAATTTAAAAACCAATTACGCTGCCACTATTGCGGTTACAATATGGCAAAACCATCGAATTGCCATACTTGTTCTAGTGTCCATCTCGAAACCAAAGGGTTCGGTACAGAACAAATTGAATTAGAATTAACAACTTTATTTCCTGATAAAAAAATTAAGCGTATGGATCAAGACACCACGCGTGGGAAATACAGCTTTGAAAAAATCATAGACGGTTTTAAAAACAGAGAAATAGATGTATTGGTAGGAACCCAAATGCTAGCCAAAGGATTAGATTTTGATAATGTATCATTAGTAGGAATTATGAATGCAGACAATATGCTCTATCATCCCGACTTCCGTGCCTTCGAAAGAAGTTATCAAATGATGACTCAGGTCTCTGGTAGGGCAGGTAGGTCAGATAAAAGAGGAAAAGTTATAATACAAACTTATAATCCGTTGCACAATATTATCCAACAAGTAACGCATAACGATTATGAAGGAATGTACAAGGAACAATTATATGAACGCAAAATCTATTATTATCCACCATTCTATCGGTTAATCAAACTTACGCTAAAACAGAGAGACTTTGATAAACTAAAAGAAGGAGCAATGTGGTTATACCAGGTCTTACAGCAAAATATTAACTATCCTGTTTTAGGCCCCGAAGAACCTGTTGTTAGCAGAATTCGTAACGAATACATCAGAACCATCATGGTCAAAATACCAGTAGAATCGAATTTACTGAACACAAAAAAAACTATCCAGAAAGTACTGAATAGTTTTGATGTAGTTCCACAATACAGGTCCATTAAGGTAACTGTTACGGTAGATTATTATTAAGCGATTGCTAAAGCTTTTATTAAATCTTCTTTTTTGTTACGACTCAATGGAATTTTCGTGACGCCTATTTCGGCAAACTTACTGTTGAAACGTTCAACTTTATCTATATTGATAATATAGGATTTATGAACCCTAATAAATTTGTCTTTAGATAAATCTTTTTCAAATGATTTCATAGTAGAAAGCACCAGATTACTATCTTCTTCAGTAACTACTTTTACATAATCACCATAGGCTTCAATCCACTTAATCTTATTGGTATATACTTTTAATTTCTTTAGATTGCTTTTGATAAAAATGTGTTCACCTTCTTCTTCTTGGTTTTCTTTCTTAAGCATATGGAAATCCATCGCTCTTCGAACAGAGGCATTAAAACGATCAAGTGCTATCGGTTTCTGTAGGTAGTCCGTAGCATCATAATCAAATGCCTTCATAGCATACTCTGCTTTTGAAGTAATAAAAATGATTTGAGGTTTAACTTTTAATCCGTCTAGGAAATCAAATCCACTGATGACTGGCATTTCAATATCAAGGAATATCAAGTCAACGGTGTGAACCGACATGCAATTTTTTGCTTCAATTGCATTGGAAAAATCACCGACTAAATGTAGATTCGGGTGATTATTTACTAACTTTGCAATGATCATCCTTTGAATAGAACTATCATCGACAACGACACAATTTAGTTTCATAACTTTACTTTTATAGATTTGGAGTTGTAAAAATAAATAGTTTTTTTGAAACCACCTAACATTTTATCGATTTTTTTTGCTTTTAAACGGTGTTATATACTTTTAGACGATTTATTATACTTCTTCCTTGTTTATTAAAAAGGAATTCCTATTTTTGCGCCCAATTAAAAATTTTAATCATATTATTATGAATCATTACGAAACTGTTTTCATCTTAAATCCCGTTTTATCTGAAGTTCAGGTAAAGGAAACAGTAAGCAAATTTGAAGATTTTCTTACGACTAAAGGAGCAGAGATGGTATCTAAAGAGGATTGGGGCTTGAAAAAATTAGCTTACGAAATCCAAAACAAGAAAAGTGGTTTTTACCATTTATTCGAATTTAAAGTATCAGGAGAAGCTCTAATTGCTTTTGAAACTGAATTTAGACGTGACGAAAGAGTTATGCGTTTCTTAACTGTAAGTTTAGACAAACACGCAATCTCTTGGGCAGAAAGAAGAAGAACTAAATTAAAAGCATCTAAAGCGTAATTATTATGGCAACTCTACAACAATCCGCTTCAGGAAAAAAGGACGGAGATATCAGATATCTTACTCCATTAAACATTGAAACTAACAAAACAAAAAAATATTGTCGTTTCAAAAAATCAGGTATTAAATACGTAGACTATAAAGACCCTGATTTCTTATTGAAATTTGTTAACGAACAAGGTAAAATTTTACCAAGACGTCTAACAGGTACTTCATTAAAATACCAAAGAAAAGTATCCGTAGCGGTTAAAAGAGCTCGTCACTTAGCTTTAATGCCTTACGTGGCCGATTTATTAAAATAATATAAACATAAAGTTGTTGGTTTCTCGTTCAACGGAACCTAACTTCTATAATAAAGGACAACAACATGGAATTGATCTTAAAACAAGACGTTCAGAATTTAGGATTTAAAGACGATGTAGTAACAGTGAAAAACGGTTACGGTCGTAATTATTTAATCCCGCAAGGGTTTGCTCACTTAGCAACGCCTTCTGCAAAAAAAGTTTTAGCTGAAAATTTAAAACAAAGAGCTTATAAAGAAGCTAAAATTGTTGATGATGCTAAAAAATTAGCTGAAGCTTTAAAGGCTTTAGAAATTAAAATTACAGCTAAAGCTGGTGGAGAGAAATTATTTGGTTCTATCACTAACATTGACATCGCTGCTGCATTAGAAGCTGCTGGTCAGCCAATCGATAGAAAATTCATCACTAGTGGAGTTGTGAAACGTGTAGGTAAATATGCTGCCTCTGTGAGATTACACAGAGAAGTTATCGTAGAATTACCATACGAGATTGTTGCTGAAAAATAATAAGTCAACATACAATAGTAAAAGTCCCGATGTAAATCGGGACTTTTTTTTAATCTATTTTTTTAAAGAATGAAATACAAAAGATTAACCAAAGAACAATTCGAAGAGTTACACCAAGAATTTAGTAATTTCCTTGCTTCACAATCAATCGACAAATCAGAGTGGGATGAGATCAAAGTAAATAAACCCGAAGTAGCTGAACAAGAGTTAGATGTGTTCTCTGATTTGATATGGGAAGGCGTGTTAACCAAAGCGCATTATCTCGAACACTTTTCTAAAAACCACATCTTCTTGTTTCATTGTCAAGAAAAACTAATTCAGTCTATCGTTTTAAAGGCATTAGATCCCAATGTCGACTTTTTACAAAAAGAGGGATTGCAATGGCTAAGTGATAACTTATTTACCGATACTGTCGAAATTCATTTAGGAAAGAAAGATTACGAACTAGAGCGCAATATCGCGATGTTTGATTTAATTAAACAAGGAGCCATTTTAAGCGATGGTCAATTATATTTACAAATCAACGGAATTATTCAGTCCTAAAAGTTTCTTCTTTATTACAAAAATATTGGCTATTTTAGTGCGCATAATTTGCAACTAGTATAGCCAATTTCTTTTATGGATATTCAAAAAACGATTCAGGAATTAAGAAACGAACTCAATCTGCACAACCATAATTATTATGTGTTAGATTCGCCAACAATAAGTGATTATGAGTTCGATCTAAAACTGAAACAACTTCAAGAATTAGAAAGCCAACATCCCGAATTATTCGATGAGAATTCTCCATCCCAACGCGTAGGAGGAACGATAACCAAAAACTTTAACACTGTTGTACATGATTACCGCATGTACTCTTTAGATAATTCTTATTCTAAAGAAGATCTTATTGAGTGGGAGAACCGGATCCAAAAAGTATTAGGTAATGTTCCGTTACAATATACCTGTGAATTAAAATATGATGGCGCCTCTATCAGCATTACTTATGAAAACGGAATTTTAAAAAGAGCCGTAACCCGTGGTGATGGTATTCAAGGGGATGAAGTAACCAATAACATCAAAACCATAAAATCGATTCCCCTACAATTAAAAGGTGAGTATCCAGAACGTTTTGACATACGTGGAGAAATTATACTTCCTTTTGATGGATTTGAAAAAATGAACCAAGAGTTAATCGAAATAGGAGAGACTCCTTATTCTAATCCTAGAAATACGGCTTCAGGTAGTTTAAAACTCCAAGACAGTGGTGAAGTCGCAAAACGTCCCCTAGAATGTTTACTCTATTTTATTGTAGGCAATAACATCAACATATCCACGCAATACGAAGGACTAGAAGCTGCCAGAACTTGGGGGTTTAAAGTCCCTAAAGAAGCTAAACTTGCCTATTCCATTGATGAAGTTTTTGAATTCATAAATTATTGGGATACTCACCGTCATGCTCTTCCTTATGAAACAGATGGTGTCGTAGTGAAAGTAAACGACTTCCACCAACAAGACGAATTGGGCTACACTGCTAAATCACCAAGATGGGCTATGGCCTATAAATTTAAAGCCGAGCAAGTGGCTACCTTGCTAAATTCAATATCCTATCAAGTTGGCCGCACAGGCTCTATTACTCCGGTGGCCAACCTCGACCCAGTGCAACTTGCCGGTACTATTGTAAAGAGAGCCTCGTTACACAATGCTGATCAAATTGAAAAATTAGACATCAGAATAGGGGATGCGGTCTTTGTAGAAAAGGGAGGAGAAATAATTCCTAAAATAATTGGAGTTGATTTTGCTAAGCGTAGCAATGATAGTACTCCAATAGTATATTTAACCAATTGTCCTGAATGTAATTCTCCCTTAGTAAGAACCGAAGGAGAGGCTAATCACTATTGCCCTAACTTTTATAATTGTCCTCCTCAAATAATTGGACGTATTCAACATTTCATTTCTCGTAAAGCAATGGATATTGAAGGTCTCGGTGGTGAAACAGTTGCTTTACTTTTCCACAGCGGATTAGTTAAAGATTATGCCGATTTATATGAATTAAGTGTCGCAGATCTTTTACCCTTAGACCGTATGGCTCAAAAATCAGCCGAAAACCTAATCAATGGAGTTCAAAAATCGAAAGATGTTCCTTTTGAACGAGTGTTATATGCCATAGGCATACGCTATGTAGGAGAAACAGTAGCAAAAAAACTTGCTAAGCATTACAAAAATATAGCTGCCATTCAAAAGGCTAGTTTAATGGATTTAATTTTGGTAGATGAAATTGGGGATAAAATAGCTCAATCGGTAATCGAGTTTTTTGAAAATCCAGAAAACGGTAAAATAATTGATAGGTTAAAGCAGTACGGAGTAAATTTAGAACTAGTCGAAGTTTTCAATCCAAATGCAACCAATCTATTAGACGGAAAAATTTTTGTTGTTTCAGGTGTATTCGAAAAATTCTCACGCGATGATTTAAAAAAAGCTATCGAAGAAAACGGTGGAAAGGTAGGCAGCTCTATTTCTGCTAAGACCCACTATGTCTTGGCAGGAGACAATATGGGACCTGCTAAACTTGAGAAAGCCAATCAGTTAAAAGTGGCAATCATTTCAGAAAACGACTTTTTAGAAATGATATCACAGTAAAAAACACATTATTTAAAAATATTCACGTATTTTTATTCTGTAAAGAAAAACAGTGATGAGTTCCTATAGAATCAGTTGGAAGAAAAACAAACACGCCACAGTGCTACTGTCTTTCTTTTTTATTTTCTCTTTATTCGAAGTCTTCGCGGAATATTTTGAAAATAAAACGGGAATTTGGCTAAGCAAGCCTTTTATTATTCCTTTCTTAACAGCCTATTATTTAAAACGTTCTAAAAAAATAAATGGGCTATTTGTCATGGCTCTAGTTTTCAGTTGGATTGCAAATTTATTATTCATTCAAACTACCTACAACTTCATCGTATCCGGTGTAACCGTTTTTATAATTTACAGAATACTTGTAATCTATATCATCGTAAGAAAAGTGAAAATGCCGAGCATTATCCCTTTGGTGTTAGGAATTATTCCATTTGCTTTTATCTATGCGTCCGTTACCATATTTACCTATACAACGATATGTGATACTATCTTCTTATTTTTATCTCAAGGGGTTTTTACAATTTTTCTAGGAGGCTTTAGTTTAGGCAACTACATCTTGCTCCCCAATAAACAAAATGCACTATTACTAATAAGTACTTTGTTTATGACCTTTACCCAATTTTTATTTCTACTAAAATTTTATTACGAGGCTGATAGTATACTACAAGCCATAGCCATGGTATTATTTGTAGTAAGCCAGTTCTTATTAACCAAATATATTTTTCATACCGAAAAACATAAGCACAAAATTGATATCGTAAAGAACTTAAAAGAGATTTAACACCACCTGCTAAATATAAATGCAAAAAAACAAAAGCACAATAAACGCACTAACCATTGGGTATTTCATCATAGCTTTCTTGGAAGTGTTTTCTGAGTATGCTAAATACAAACCCATTATTTTTGTGTTTAAACCACTTATTACAGTAGTATTAGTGAGTATGTATCTTGTGAGTAGTTCTAAAAGAAACACCGCTTTTATACTTGTTTTGTTAACTTCTTTAATAACCAATATCCTTTTTATTCCCGGAACACCCAATTATTTGCTCTATGCCATTATAGTCTTCACAGTGCATCGTATTGTAGTTATTTATTTAGTCTTAAAATTACAAAAGATTTCCGATTTTATTCCGGTAGTAATAGGTACAGCACCCTTTCTATTAATATTCTTCTACTTATTTATGGAGACTACCGATATTCCGGAGAGTAGCTATTATATTCTTATAGTGCAAAACCTCTTGATATCTTTGTTTGCCGGTCTTTCCTTGTCCAGCTACGTTATGAATGACAACAAACAAAATTCAATTTTATTGATTAGCGCATTGCTTTTTGTAATGCTCCAATTTACCGTTTTCATTGAAAAATATTATTTGACAGATGAATACCAAAATTTATTCAGACCCCTAGCGATGTCTTTAAATGCATTGGCTTTTTATTCCTTTTATAAATACGTAATCACAGCAGAACTTAAACAATAATAAGCGCTTCTCCTTTGGCTGTTTTCGATTCGTTAGGCTCCAAATAAAAATCGATACGTCCCAAATTTAACCCATAACAACCCACTTGATTCACCAGCACATCTTTACCTACAGCATTCTTTAATACCGTTGGTTTGTCTAAAAACGTATGGGTATGCCCGCCAATAATCAAATCAATATCCTTAGTCAATCCAGCCAATTTAATATCACATATTTTATTGGGCTCATCTTTATACTTATATCCTATATGCGAAAGGCAAATAACTAAATCACAATGATGTTCCACCTTTAGAATCCGAGCCATGTCTTGAGAAACTCCAACAGGGTCATTATAAACCGTTTCTTTAGAATTCTTTTTATCCACCAAGCCGTCTAAGGCTACTCCTAAACCAAATACGCCTACTTTAATGCCATTTTTAGAAAAGATCTTATACGGTTTTATGATGCCATCCAATACTGTATTCTTAAAATCATAATTGGCTGAAACAAAATCAAATTTAGCATTGGGCATTTGCTTATACAATCCTTCAATGGAATTGTCAAAATCATGGTTTCCCAAAGTGGCCAAATCATAACGCATCATACTCATTAATTTAAATTCAAGCGCACCGCCATAATAATTAAAATAGGGAGTACCCTGAAAAATATCACCAGCGTCGAGCAGTAATACATTTGAATTTTCTTTCCTAATGGTTTCAATCAAAGCAGCTCTTCTAGCCACACCGCCCATATTAGGGCTCTTTGGATGATTCGGTGGAAACGGATCAATATAACTATGCACATCATTGGTATGTAATACCGTTAAATGCTTTGTGTCCTTGGATTTAAAACTGCTTAAAGACAAACCACCCAGTCCTAAAAAAGCAGAACTAACCGCAGTATGTTGGATAAAATCTCTTCTTTTCATGGTGCTATTCTTTGATGATTCTAAGGTCCTTATGAGCCGTAATTACTTTGTTTTCTTTAAAATAATCAATAATGATATTTCGTAATTTGTATTCCAAATCGAATTTAGCAATCCCTTTCTTGAAAAACAGCATATTGTCATTGCCATACGATAGGTAGTCCGATGTAGCAACATAATAAGTTCTTGATAAATCTAAAGATTGATTCCCAATCAATATGGCTTGTGGTTGATTGTCTTTGTCAATCCTAAAAGTCATTCCTTTCAAAGGATGGGGTTTCTTTTCTGCGATGATGTATTTCACAATTTCCAGCACTTGCTCTCCTTTTAAGGCTACAACGACCGCACTATTTTCAAAAGGCATAATTTCATAAGCATTGCGAGCCGTCAAATCACCTTTAGCGATGATGGTCCGAATGCCGCCATGGTTTAGGAGACAAAGGTCCAATACTTTATGTTCGCGCATTTGGAATATTTGTGTCGCTTTTGCAAAAGTAATATCAGCCAAAAAGTTTCCCATGGGCGTTTGCCATTCACCGGCTTTGTCTATGGTCTCAGGGGCGCTGCACAAGACCTGATTTAGATCGTTGTCTATTTTTTCCCGATAAGGTTTGATAAAGTTTTCTATTTCAACTACTTCTGCAGTAGCGGGTGTAAGGCTAATTTCTTTCCCCTCAATTTTTGTGACAGCATATTTCTTTTCAGCACAAGAAATAAGCACAGTAAATGTTAATAATAAAACAAAATGTTTCAATACAACGTTATAGTTTTTTAGTTTTACCATCGCTTCAAGCGCTAATTTTTAGTAAATTTGTAATTCAAGTAAAAGTAGTATGTTTTTAAATTACTTCAAGGATTTTTCAACAAAAAAAATAGTTAAGAATAGTTTATCTAATGTCAAACATTTAGCATCAGATAAGATAATAAAAACAGTGGGAATCATTTTTGACGAAACCTATTTTTATGAAAAAGAAGCGCTAGTGACCGAGCTCATTCAAAACGGTATCGCCGAAAATGACATTAAAGTGCTAGTGTATAAAGATAAAATAAAAAAGAATGAAGTCTTTGATTATCCTATATATACCTACAAAGATTTGAGTTGGAATGGAACCGTTGAAAAGCAAGAAGTAAAAGATTTTATAAAAAATCCTTTCGATCTTCTAATCAATTATTATGATACCGAAAAAGCAGCGCTGCTTTTAGTATCTCATGCCTCCAAAGCAAGTTTTAAAGTTGGTTTTTCTACGGTAGACAAACGTTTAAATCATTTCATGATCAATACCAATGCCGAAAATTTCAAGGTTTTTATTGAGGAATTATTCAAATATCTAAAAATCCTAAACAAAATATAATATGCAATCATTAATAGGGACTGGTGTTGCTCTTGTTACTCCTTTCAATAAACAATACGAAGTAGATGTAGAAGCTTTAAAAGCCATCGTCAATTTCCAAATCGATAATGGTATAGATTATTTAGTAGTACTAGGAACAACAGCTGAAAGCGCAACGCTTTCTAAAGAAGAAAAAGAATTGGTTATCAAAACAGTAGTTGAAGCCAATAAAGGACAACTTCCCCTCGTGTTAGGTGTGGGGAGCAACAATACCAAAGAAGTAGTAGACGAATTAAAATCTAGAGATTTTGCAGATTTCGTAGCCATCCTTTCTGTTTCTCCTTATTATAATAAACCAACACAAGAAGGTATTTACCAACATTTTAAGGCTATTGCTGAAGTTTCACCTATACCTGTAATTCTTTACAATGTACCAGGACGCACTTCTAGCAACATGTTGCCAAGTACCATTATTCGGTTAGCAAACGATTTCAAAAATATTGTGGCCGTAAAAGAAGCAGCTGGTGATCTTGTTCAAGCGATGAAAATCATTCAAGGTAAACCCACTGATTTCTTAGTGATATCCGGTGATGATATGATAACGTTACCCATGATTTTAGCGGGTGGTTCGGGCGTAATTTCCGTAATTGCCGAAGGTTTTCCAAAACAATTTTCTGAAATGGTACACTTAGGCTTAAACAAACGATTAGAGGATGCCTATAAAATTCACTATTTAATGGCTGACGCCATTGATATGATTTTTGAACAGGGGAATCCTGCAGGAATTAAGGAGGTCTTTAAATCATTGGGCTTGTCTGAAAATATCGTTCGTTTACCCTTAGTCAATGTCGATGATAATCTTGCGCATCGTCTAAATGATTTTGTAAATAAAATGGACAAACTATAGTTTTTCTGTAGCTGAAAAAAATATTTTGTATTCTGTAATTATTAACTAAATTTGCAGTTGCTTTTCGAGACTCATAAAGTCTTTAAAATCGGTAGCATTAAATAAAAAAATGAAGAAATTTTTAGCCCTTTTTGTACTAGTAGCATTCATTTCGTCTTGTAGTCAATACCAAAAAGCATTGAAATCAGATGATACAACGCTAAAATTAGAACAAGCAACCAAAATGTATGACGCTAAAAAATACGGGAAAGCTATCCGATTGTTCGAACAACTATCACCGGTTTACAAGGGAAAACCACAAGCGGAACGCTTATTTTATATGTACAGCCAATCGCTTTACAAAACAGAGCAGTACTATCTCGCCGGTTACCAATTTGAAAGTTTTGCCTCTAGCTACCCCAAAAGCCAAAAAATGGAAGAAGCTTCTTTTTTAGGAGCTAAATGTTTTGTACAACTTTCTCCGGTGTATAGCTTAGACCAAACCGACACCTACAAAGCTATTGACAAACTACAAAGTTTTATCGATACCTATCCAGCATCTCCAAACTTAGCGGAAGCCAATACAATGGCCAAAACATTAAGAGAAAAGCTTGAGAAAAAAGCCTACGAAAATGCCAAGATTTATAACAACATTTCCGATTATAAAGCGGCTATGGTAGCTTTTGATAACTTTATCGTTAATTACCCAGGGACTCCTTATAAAGAGAAAGCCTTATTTTATAAATTAGATTCAGCTTATAATTTAGCCATCAATAGTGTGCCTGCTAAAATGGAAGAGCGTTTAAAAAACGCTAAACAAGCCTATTTAAGTTTGGTTAAATTCAAAGCCGATTCAGAATACAAATCAAAAGCCGACCAAATGTTGGCCATCATCGATAAAAATTTACAACAATTTACTAAATAAATTAAAGTCATGGATTTAAAAAAGACGAATGCACCAGTGAACACAATCACTTACAACAAAACCGTAATTGAAGAGCGTACTGGCAATGTATATGAGGCAATAACAATAATGGCTAAAAGAGCAAACCAAATCAATTCTGAAATCAAAAAGGAATTAACTGAAAAGTTAGAAGAGTTTGCGACATACAACGATAGTCTAGAAGAAATCTTTGAAAACAAAGAACAAATCGAGGTTTCTAAATTCTACGAAAAATTGCCAAAACCTCACGCTTTAGCTGTTCAAGAATGGCTAGATGACAAAATTTACTATAGAGATACTACAAAAGACTAAGTAAATGTCTGTCCTAAGCGGAAAAAAAATAGTACTGGGCGTTTCTGGTGGAATTGCCGCTTACAAAACAGCCTCATTAGTTAGATTATTCATAAAAGCAGGTGCACAGGTCCAAGTGATTATGACACCTGCTTCTAAGGATTTTGTAACACCGCTAACACTTTCCACGCTATCCAAAAATCCCGTTCACTCAACATTCTATAACGAAGAAGATGAAAATGCGCAATGGAACAACCACGTAGAACTCGGACTCTGGGCCGATTTGATGGTTATCGCTCCTGCAACAGCCAATACCTTATCCAAAATGGCAACGGGCAATTGCGACAACCTCCTTATTGCCACGTACCTGTCTGCTAAATGTCCCGTGTACTTCGCACCAGCCATGGACCTTGACATGTACAAGCATCCCTCAACCATCGCTAGTTTTAGCGCCCTAAAAGAATACGGCAATACCATGATTCCCGCTGAATCAGGGGAATTAGCCAGTGGTCTATCAGGGGAGGGTAGAATGGCTGAACCCGAAAACATCCTTGCCTTCATCGAAAATGATTTTGAAAGCAAACTACCGCTTAGAGGAAAAAAAATACTGATTACAGCCGGACCTACCTATGAGGCCCTAGACCCAGTCCGGTTCATAGGAAATCATTCATCTGGCAAAATGGGTTATGACCTAGCACTATGTGCGGCGCGCAATGGTGCTTCAGTGGTGCTAGTTTCGGGACCAACGCACCTTAGCATTCCAGATAATACCATCCAACTCATTCGGGTCACTTCAGCAGATCAAATGTATGAAGCAGCGCATCGGTTTTACAAAGATATAGATGTAGCTATTTGCGCCGCAGCCGTAGCCGACTACAAACCAAAAATGGCCGCACCGCAAAAAATAAAAAAGTCAGAAGCTAACTTTACCATCGAACTAGAAAAGACAAAAGACATTTTAGCCTCCTTTGGTGCTCAAAAACAAAAACAGTTTTTAATTGGATTTGCACTAGAGACCGAAAACGAAATTGAAAATGCTACCTTGAAAATTCAGAAAAAAAACTTAGATTTGATTGTTTTAAATTCCCTTCAAGATGAAGGCGCTGGTTTTGCTAAACCTACCAATAAAATAACCTTTATTGATAAGCATTTTGCAATCGAACCCATGCCGCTGAAATCGAAAGAAGCGGTAGCAGTGGATATTATAAACAAGGTAATTTCATATTATGAAAAAAATAGTTAGCATTCTTTTTTTATTTAGTGTAGCGCTAATGCATTCCCAACAACTGAATTGTACCGTTCAAGTGAATGCCGAAAAGTTAGCCAGTACCAATAATCAGGTGTTTAAGACCTTGCAAAACGCGATCAGTGATTTTGTTAATAAAACCGATTGGACCGGTGAAGCGCTAAAACAAAATGAAAAAGTGAATTGTTCGATGATCATCAATATCAACAGCTACGATTCTAATCAGTTTACCGCTACCATTCAAGTACAGTCCTCCCGACTAGTATTCAATTCTACATACACTACGCCCGTATTCAACTATAACGACAAAGATTTCAATTTCAGTTACATCGAATACGAAAACCTAAATTTTGATCCTTCTAGTTTTAATTCTAACCTAGTATCCGTGCTATCCTACTACAGTTATATGATACTTGGTTTCGATGCGGATACCTATGCCTTAAAAGGAGGAACCCCTTCGTTTAATATTGCGCAGCAAATCTTAACGGTTGCCCAATCAGGGGGGTATAAAGGTTGGAGCCAATCCGATAGCAATCAAAACCGTTTCTTTTTAATCAATGATGTGGTGTCAGGTACCTTTGATGCCTACAGAGAAGCGATGTACAAATACCACCGAGAAGGTCTAGATACCATGAGTGAGGATTTAAAAGGAGCCAAAGCTAAAATCATGGAATCTATTACGGTATTGAACGGCATCTATAAAGTGCGCCCCAATGCTTTCTTAACCCGTGTATTCTTTGATGCGAAAGGAGATGAAATTGTGGCGGTCTTATCGGGCGGACCCAATATGCCACTGACCGAAATAGTGGAAACATTAAATAAACTTTCCCCCATCAACTCAAGTAAATGGGCATCCATAAAGTTATAATAGGTACCTTTACTTCGTAAACTTTCCTTTTCTTAATCCAACATGATTACAGCACTTTCCATCGAGAATTTTGCATTGATAGAAAAATTAAACATTGATTTTTCCAATGGTTTTTCAATTATTACCGGTGAAACAGGAGCTGGAAAATCGATACTTTTAGGGGCGTTAGGACTAGTGCTTGGTAAAAGAGCCGATTTGTCATCCCTAAAAAATACAGATGAAAAATGCATTGTGGAAGCCCATTTCGCTCTCGCAAAATACGAACTTAAAGCGTTCTTCGAAGCGAATGATTTAGAATACGACGAGGAAACCATCATCAGAAGAGAAATCCTTCCCTCAGGAAAATCGAGAGCCTTTGTCAACGATAGTCCGGTTAACCTACAACAACTGCAAGATCTTAGCCTATATCTGATTGATGTGCATTCTCAGCATCAAACATTAGAATTGTCGGAAGAAGCATTTCAATTCCAGATCATCGATGCTATAGCGGATAACCTAAGCCAACGGGAAGTTTACCACCAACTCCTAAAAAACTATAAAACGCAAAAGGCAGTCCTTGAGATTACTAAAGAACAACTTGCTAGCGTTCTCAAAGAAAAGGAATATAACGAGTTTCTTTTTAACGAATTGTATGCGGCCAACTTAAAGAGTGGGGAAGTAGCCGAACTAGAAAAAAGCTATGAAGCACTAAACAATGTCGAATTCATAAAAGAAAACCTAAGTTCCCTAGTGTCACTGGCCCAAGATGATCATTTTGGGATCGTTAAAAATCTTAAAGAATTCAAAGGCTACCTTCAAAAGATAGGAACCTTTTCTCCATCTTACAAAGAACTTTTTGAACGTACTACTTCGATTCTAATCGAATTCGATGATATCGTTCGAGAGGTAAACCGCGAGTCGGAGCTGGTCTATAGCGACCCCGAGAAATTAGAACTACTCAATCAAAAATTGCAACTAATCTATAGCCTACAAAAGAAACACCAAGTGGGCACTGTAGAAGAATTACTCACGATTCAAAACGACCTAGAAAACAAAGTAGTGTCCGTTGCGACTTTAGAAGATTCAATCGCTGCCCTTCAAAAAGAGCTGACACAATTGGAAGCACAATTAGATGTACAAGCGGCTAGCCTTAGCCAAAGTAGGAGCGAAGCAATACCGCTGTTGAACGACCAACTAATAGCCATCTTAAACGAATTAGGCATGCCTAATGTTCGTTTCAAAATTGAAGTAACTGCAAGCGATAAATACTTAGCTAACGGAAAAGACAACCTCCAATTCTTGTTTGCTGCCAATAAAGGAACCGAGTTTGGCTTACTTAAAAAGGTAGCCTCAGGGGGTGAAATGTCCAGAATAATGCTGGCAGTCAAATCCGTTTTAGCACAATACTCTAAATTACCAACCATCATTTTTGACGAAATCGACACCGGAGTATCGGGGGAAATCGCGATAAAAATGGGAGAAATCATGCGCAACATGAGCCAAACCATGCAAGTGTTTGCCATTACCCACCTGCCACAAATAGCTGCCAAAGGAAACCAACACTTTAAAGTGTTCAAAACGGTTGGCCAAGATACTACGGTTTCGGAACTCAAACTTTTAAGCTCAGACGAACGTATTATTGAAATCGCAGAAATGCTATCGGGGAAAGAAATTTCAGCTTCGGCGCTGAATCATGCTAAAGCATTACTAAACTAACCGTTTTAATTTATTATTTTTGTGCCCAAGTAAAACTCAACTAAGACAACTTAATTAAGAATATATATGATTATAGAACCTAGAATGCGCGGATTTATTTGTTTAACAGCTCATCCAGAGGGTTGTGCGCAAAGTGTTAAAAATCAAATAAGCTATGTTAAATCAAAAGGAACCATTGACGGACCAAAGAAAGTATTAGTCATTGGTGCTTCTACAGGATTCGGATTAGCCTCAAGAATAACGAGCGCGTTTGGCTCTAATGCAGCAACTATTGGTGTGTTCTTTGAAAAAGAACCGGCCGAAGGAAAGACAGCAACACCAGGATGGTATAACTCAGCTGCCTTCGAGAAAGAAGCTACTCAAGCAGGTTTATACGCAAAAAGCATCAACGGTGATGCCTTTTCAAACGAAGTAAAAGAACAAGCGATTAATTTAATTAAAGCCGATTTAGGACAAATAGATCTTGTGATCTATAGTTTAGCTTCTCCAGTGCGTTTGCACCCTACAACGGGAGTGTTGCATCGTTCAACACTTAAACCTATAGGTACAACGTTTACCAATAAAACCGTTGATTTCCACACTGGTAATGTAAGCCAAGTTTCCATCGAACCTGCGGTTCAAGAAGATATTGATAATACCGTAGTAGTAATGGGTGGTGAAGATTGGTCGATGTGGATTGAAGCGCTTAAAGCCGCTAATGTCCTTGCCGAAGGAGCCATGACTGTTGCTTACTCGTATATCGGACCTGAAGTTACCGAAGCCGTTTACCGCAAAGGAACCATCGGAAGTGCCAAAGATCATTTAGAAGCGACCGCATTCGAAATCACCGACAGCTTAAAAGCTTTAAACGGTAAAGCATACGTATCCGTAAACAAAGCTTTGGTGACCCAAGCCAGTTCTGCAATTCCAGTAATCCCATTATACATTTCTTTATTGTACAAAATAATGAAGGCCGAAGGGGTGCACGAAGGATGTATCGAACAAATCCAACGTTTATACGCCCAAAGATTATATACTACTGCGGCCATCCCAACCGACGACAAAGGAAGAATTCGCATTGACGACTGGGAGATGAGAGAAGACATTCAAGCGCAAATCAAAACCCTATGGGATTCCGCTACTACAGAGAACTTAAGTACTATTGGAGATTTAGCAGGATACAAACAAGATTTCTTGAACCTGTTTGGTTTCGGATTTGATGGGGTCGACTATCTTGCAGATACAAACGAGATGGTATTGGTGCCAAGTATTAAAAGTTAAATCTTATAAATCCAATAAAACACATTGAAAACTCACAATTTATTGTGAGTTTTTTTATTTATACTTACTTTTATACTTTACTAACCTATAAACGAAAACTACATGAAGAAAATTACCTTTTTTACCTTTCTTTTGTGTTTATGCCTACCTGCTTATGCTCAGGTTTTAAATCAAAGTGCCAACTGGCCTAATGCAGCTTGGACAATATCAGGTACTTATAGCACAGATCCATTAGCTTTTGAAGCAAGTCCTTTAACTACGGCTAATTTTGCCTTTGACGATGACGACGCAGGAATTAGTCATGAAGATAATATTATCGTCACTTCACCGGTAACCAACCTAACGCCAGCTTTTAATGCAAACGAAATTACGGTCAAAGTAATGGTGCAGTATGGTTACCGTTATTTAGCGGATGATGTACTACAGTTTGAATATTGGAATGCCGATACAGCGGCATGGGTAGTTTGGGCCGCCATTCCCGGAAATTACAATGACACGGTTATTATCGATAATTTTTGTACGCTCCCAAAAACAATGTTCTCGACTCCCGAGTTAAATATTGCAAATTTTACGCCTACACAGTTAAGCGGGTTCAAATACAGAATATCCTATAATGATAGTTTAACAGGCGCGGATTGGAATTGGGGATTTTGTTTCAATTCTCCGGTGTTAAAATCGATTGCTTGCGCGGCTCCCTCTGCAGGTGCAGCCTCTAACGCTACACTAACAACCGTGGATTTGTCATGGGTTTCAGGTGGGGCTAACAATGCTGAAATCGTAGTACAGCCTGTAGGTACCGGTGTGCCAGCTACGGCTAATGATACGGGTGTAAATGTTGTAGGTACAACCTACACCGCAGAAGGTTTAACACAATCTACCTTCTATGAGTTTTATATAAGAGACGAATGTAATCTTGATACTAGCTTTAGTGAATGGGCCGGTCCTTTTTACTTCAATACCCTTATTGTAGCACCGGATAATGACGAATGTACGGGCGCTATAAGTGTAGACGTGAATCCTGATTTCTCTTGTGCAATAACTACGCCGGGTACTTTATTAGGAGCCACAGAGACTGGATATACCACGACTTGTTTCGGTACGCCTGATGACGATGTTTGGTTCTCGTTTGTCGCGACATCGACATCACATAAAATTAGAGTATTAAACGTTAGTGGGGCCACTGATATGTACCATGCTCTATTCACAGGTGCCGATTGTGGCAGCTTAACGTTAGTTCCGGGCTCTTGTTCAGATGCCGACGAAAGCAACCCTACAGGTTTAAACATCGGACAAACCTATTACATCCAAGTGTATTCCTATACAGATGTCCCAGTAACAACGACCTTTGAAGTGTGTGTAGGTACACCGCCGCCGCCGCCTGGTAACGACGAATGTACTGCTGCCTATGCACTAACAGCAGGTGTAGCTTATACTGATTTCCCTACTGATGCCACTAACTATAGTGCCACGCTTTCTAATCAAACCGCTCCAACGACTTGTTTTGGTTTTGTAGGAGGCGATGTTTGGTATAGTGTTGAAGTGCCTAGCACGGGGAATATCACCATCGAAACCGGAGATGCTACCAATGGTGATTCTGGTGTAGATACGGTTATCACGGCCTATACAGGAGATTGTAATAGCTTAACGCAAGTAGGTTGCGACGATGATAGCGCGTTAACGGGTGCCTACTCGCTTTTAGCCTTAACTGGTCTAACACCGGGCGATCTTCTTTACGTAAGAGTATACGAATACAACAACGATAACTTCGGAAACTTTGCAATTTCAGCTTATGACGGTACTTTGGCTACCAACGAATTTGACAACAGTGCTTTTTCGTATTATCCTAATCCCGTGAAAAACACGCTGAACCTATCCTATAAAAATGTCATTTCTGCTGTGGAAGTGTACAATGTAGTCGGACAAGTAGTAATGAGCGCTCAATATAACGCTAACCAAGTGCAAGTAGATTTAGCTACTTTAGCAAACGGAGCCTACCTAGTGAAAATTACGGCTAACAACGAAGTGAAAACAATTAAAGTAATCAAACAATAATTCGCTTTTAAATCGAATTGGAAAACCACCTATTTTTAGGTGGTTTTTCTTTTTTACTTCCCTTATCTTTGTTAAAATTTTAAGCATGCTGTTTTCCATCATCATACCCGTATATAACCGACCTGACGAAATAACCGAGCTCTTAGAAAGCCTAGTTACTACGGCGTATGACCAACCCTTCGAAGTCGTAATCATTGAAGATGGTTCTGCCATTCCTTGTAAAGAGGTAGTCGATGCTTTTGCGACCAAATTAATCATCTCGTACTACTTTAAAGAGAATTCAGGTCCGGGTGATTCGCGTAACTTCGGAATGAAAGTCGCCCAAGGGGAGTACTTTCTCATCTTTGATTCGGATTGCATCATACCCAAACAATACTTAAGCGAAGTTGCAAACGAATTGCAAAGCCGGTACGTGGATTGCTTTGGCGGACCCGATGCAGCACTCGATTCGTTTTCTGACGTCCAAAAAGCCATCAACTTTGCCATGACATCTTTCATGACTACGGGTGGCATTAGAGGAGGTTCGGAGAAAGTAAGCAAGTTCCAACCCCGCAGTTTCAATATGGGCCTTTCTAAAAAAGCCTTTGAGGCTTCTCAAGGTTTTGGCAACATTCATCCCGGAGAGGACCCCGACTTATCCATTCGTTTATGGAAACTAGGCTACGAAACACGCTTGTTTCCCAGAGCTTTCGTGTACCACAAAAGAAGAATCGATTGGGATAAATTCACCGTGCAGGTAACCAAGTTCGGCAAAGCACGTCCCATCTTAAACAGCTGGTACCCCGAATACAATAAACTTACCTTCTTCTTTCCAACACTCTTTCTCCTAGGTGGCTGTGGATCGATATTCTTATGCTTATTCGGAATCAATTTGCCGCTTCTTTTGTATGCCTACTATTTTATAGCGATTTTCATGCTAGCCAGCTGGCAATACAAGAGCATCGAAATCGGATTCTTAGCGGTAATTGCAGTGTACAAACAATTTACTGGCTATGGCAGCGGATTCTTAAAATCCTTCATCAAAGTCATCCTGCTCAAACAAAAACCCGAAACCGCCTTTCCTGAACTGTTCTTTAAAACCAAACCATGACCAAAATTATAGGCTTAACGGGGGGCATCGGCAGTGGAAAAACCACGGTGGCCAAGTACATGGAATCGCAAGGGATTCCAGTCTATATTGCCGACGAAGAAGCCAAAAAAATCATGGCGTCCAACGAAGTCATCGCAGCAGTCAGCAAAGCCTTTGGTACCGAAATCCTTACGGTCGAAAACCAAATTGATCGCAAGAAGTTGGCCCAACTCGTCTTTAACCAACCCGAGCAATTAAACCGACTTAACCAAATCATTCATCCCAAAGTCAAACAACACTTTACTCAGTGGGTGAAGCGCCATCCCGACGCACCTTTTGTGGTCAAAGAAGCCGCCATTTTGTTCGAAACAGGTGGTGACCATGACTGCGATAGCGTCATTACCGTGACCGCTCCACTAGAAACCCGAATCCAAAGGGTTATCGAACGTGACCATACCGACCGCGCGAGCGTACTCCAACGCATGCAAAACCAATGGACGGACGAACAACGTTTAGCCAAAAGCCATTACAGTATTCTCAATATAACTGTTAAAGAAACCGAAATTAAAACAAACGAAATCCTTAATTTATTGAAAAATCAATAATATAACATGTAGATGTTAATATTTGGTTAATGTATTTATTGTATAAATGTTAAAATACTAAATTTGTTTAATGAATAAATTGTTTTTTCGATTACTAGTCATCCTAATGAGTTTGTCTTTAATAGGCATCATTCTTGTTCAGGTGTATTGGTTCGATAAATCCTTCGAAAACAACGAAGAACAATTTAAATTCCACGTTAAGCAAGTTCTAGGAAATATTGCGGATAAATTACAAAAACAAGAAACCTATAACTTCTACGAACAGTACAATCACGTAAAAGACAGTATGGGTAAAACACCCAAAAGAAGTGATTTTTTGGAACTGTATTTATACCAAAGAGATACCCGAACCAACGAAACTATTATTTACTCTAATAATATCATCTCTGATGATTACGGTGTAAGCCCCTCGTTCTTTGATAAAAATACAGAAGGTCAAACCTCCATTAAAAAGTATACTGCCAAAAGAAAAACAGAGGTATACAACCAAGGTATTGACAATCCGAATGTAAAGCAAAAGATTAACCCCGACCTGAAGATTGAAAAAACATCTTCGCTCGACTCTTGGAAGGATGCTCAATTTGAACTACTCTGCAAAGATATGGCCGTGCTTAAGCCTATTCAAGAACGTGTATCCAACGAGAAGCTCCAAAAACTGCTAACCGAAGAGCTCTTAGAGTACGGCGTGAAAACCCCCTACGAGTTCAATGTTTACAGTAACGGACTGGCCACTAAAATTAAATCAGAACACTTTAAGTACGATAAAGCCTCTACGTACTCGATTCCCATCTTTATTGATAACGAAGGAAACAACAAATACCAATTGCTCGTAACCTTTCCTCAAAAAAAGAAGTTCTTGTTTTCTGAATTAATCGGTATTTGTTTGTTGTCAATCATTTTCACCCTAGTGATCATTATTGCCTACTCCAGTGCGCTAAGCCAGTTAATCAAACAAAGACAGATTTCTGAAATCAAAACCGATTTCATTAACAATATGACGCACGAATTCAAAACACCTATTGCAACCATCAACCTTGCCCTAGATGCGATCAAGAATCCGAAAGTCATCGAAGATAATGAAAAAGTACACCGCTATCTGCAGATGATACGGGACGAAAATAAACGCATGCATGCCCAAGTAGAGAATGTATTACGCATCTCCAAACTGGAAAAGAAAGAATTAGAAATAAACAAAGAAACAAACGACATCCACGACATCATCGAAGATGCAATCGAACATGTTAATTTGATAGTAGAAGATAGAAACGGAAGTATTACAACACATTTAGAGGCCAATAGAACCTCAGTCTTGTTGAACGATGTCCACTTTACCAACGTACTGGTAAACATTCTGGACAACGCCATCAAATACTCACCTAGCGATCCTGTGATTGATATCTATACGGAGAATGTCAAAGAATACGTCATCATTAAAATAAAAGACCAAGGTGCTGGTATGAGCAAGGCCGCTCAAAAAAGAATTTTTGAAAAGTTTTATCGCGAGCATACTGGCGATTTACACAACGTTAAAGGACACGGCTTAGGTCTTGCCTACGTAAAAAGAATTGTAGAAGATCACAACAGCGAAATATTCGTGGAAAGTGAAAAAGGAAAAGGAAGCACATTCATTATTAAAGTCCCACTCATAAATTAACAATATGGAAACAAACAAAAAAATTCTTTTAGTCGAAGATGATCAGAACTTTGGAATAGTACTGAGAGAGTATTTAACCCTAAACGATTTCGACGTTACCCTAGCCAAGAATGGTATGGAAGGGTTCGAGAAATTCAAAAAAGACAACTTTGATCTTTGTATCCTAGACGTGATGATGCCTTACAAAGACGGGTACACGCTAGCCAAAGAAATAAGAGAGAAAAACAAAGATGTGCCTTTGATTTTCTTAACGGCTAAGTCGATGAAAGAAGACGTCATGAAAGGATATAAAGTAGGCGCTGATGACTACCTTAATAAACCATTCGACTCTGATGTATTGCTAATGAAAATTAAAGCAATCATCCAAAGAAAATCGTCGGAGAATAAAAACGAGCCGGCTAAGTTTGAATTCCAAATTGGGAAGTTCCACCTTAACTCCAAATTGCGTTACCTAAAACTTGGAGAGAACGAACCCATCAAACTGTCTCCTAAAGAATCCGACCTACTAAAAATAATGGCGCTTTACGAAAACGACTTAATGCCACGAGAATTAGCACTAACAAAAATATGGAGAGAAGACAACTACTTTACTTCGAGAAGTATGGACGTATATATTGCTAAATTGCGCAAGTACCTAAAAGACGATCCAAACGTTGAAATTCTAAACATCCACGGAGAAGGATTCCGATTGGTTGTCAAAAAATAAATACCACTTAATGAGGGCTACTGGAAACAGTAGCCTTTTTTATTTTCGCCTCCCTACTTGCAAGGCAAAACAAGCCGCTCCCTCACGCTGTAACCCAAAGGTGAAGGTCGTAGGAGTTTCCAGCAAATGAAGCGTTAAAGTATCTTGTATAGCGACTTCTTTCAAGTAATTCATCTCCAAACTAACAAGCGCTTGTTGCGTCACAGCCTCCAAGGGCAATGCGTCTAAACACCATTCCAAATACTTCACGCTGTTCGCATGATTGACAATGTCCAAATCGGATAAAACGACCTTGTGTTGCCCCACTTGAGGCATTCCTTGTGGCAAGTCGATACGGCCAAAAGCTACCTCCGTAGCCCGATCAGGATACAAGGTAAAATGTTCAAATGGTAAGGCCAAAGCTTCAGGCCTCCGCGTCATGGTGTTGAATACGGCCCAAAAAGTCTCGCATCCGATAATCTTTTTGGAGCCCAAATAGACTTCTAAACAGCGTATCGAGCGGGAATTGGCCAACGATTGTATCCACGTCTTTACCGTAATGACATCGCGCCACTTAGGCATTTCTTGGATTTCAACACGCATGCGGCTCAAAACCCACGCCTGATTGTGGACCTGCATATCCGTAAAGCTGATCCCGCCCAACTCGGCATGCAAAGCCGCTGTTAACTGTAATATATTACACAAATCGGTGTGCTTCATAGTCCCAGTAGGGTAGCATTGCAAGAAATTCACCGTCCATTCTTGGGTTAAAACCGAACTAAAATCAGGAGAGATAGGCATTAGTGTACTAAGTTATAATGTTATCGGGTGGGGAAACCAGCCGGTTGATAGTGGTAGTAATGAGGGGTAAATCCGTTTGATAATCAAACCAATGGGCGTGTTCCGTGCGCTTAAACCAAGTGAGTTGGCGCTTGGCAAAGCGTCGGGTATTCGTCTTAATGGCCGCTACTGCGGTTTCTAAAGCAGTCGTACCGTCTAAGTAATCAAATAATTCTCGGTAGCCTACCGTTTGTAAGGCATTCAAATGGCGCAACGGGTACAAGGCTTGAGCTTCTGCCAATAGCCCTTCAGCCATCATCAAATCGACCCGCCGATTAATCCGATGATACATAATTTCACGGTCGGCTTCTAAGGCAATTACAATCGAAGTAAAGGGACGCGAATTAGCCTTCAATCCCAAGAAGCTAGAATAGGGTTGCCCACTGCCCAAACACACCTCCACAAAGCGCTTCATGCGTTGTGGATTTTGCAAGGTTTGCGGATTCTCAACCGCCAATCGTTGGTAATATACCGCATCCAATTCCTTCAACTTATCTTGTAAGTAAGTAATTCCAAGTGTTTCAAAATCAGTATTCAATTGAATACGTATGCTCTCATCTATCTCGGGGAAATCATCAAAGCCTTTCAATACAGCATCCACATACAAACCTGAACCGCCTACCATGATTTGGATGTTGTTTTCGGCAAACAAACGGTCCAATAACGTCAATGCTTCTTGCTCAAAATCACCCACACTATAGGTGTCGTGAACCGATTTGTTCTGTATAAAATAATGGGGAGCTCCAGCCAATTCTACCGCCGTAGGAACCGCAGTTCCGATGCGCATTTCTTTATAGAATTGCCGACTGTCACAGGATACAATACTACAGCCATAATGCTGCGCCAAAGCAATGCTCAGGGAGGTTTTCCCAATAGCCGTGGGCCCAATAATGGTAACTAAATAATTCATGATTTAAAACTTCACGATGCGGAACACTTTGTGGCGGCGCAAATAGCCTTGGATAATGGTTTTAGTATCCCTATTATGCTGCATCTGAATGATGATCTTCTTCAATATCTCTATGTTCTGTACTTGATAATTCAAATCAAAGAAACAATAGCCTTTATAAATGCCGTTCTCAATCAAGACCGCACTGCGCTCTTCCACCGAACGACCACGATCAATCACGACCATATTGTCACTATCAAATCGCAACTTAGTCAAACATTCTTCTACTCGTTCATTGTAGTCATTCGCAGGCTCCTGACCCAAACAAGCGCCGTTGCATTCCTTTATTTTCAATTGAAAACAACCGTTATTGGTCTCATACAAGCCGTTTATCTTTTGGCACAACTGGTATTCGGCCGTCATCTTAAACAAGAAATTACGTCCTTCTTGCAAAGTGACAAACGAAGTAATCTCTTTTTTACGCCCGTCCGCCTTCAACACCTTCAACGCCATATAGCCTTCTGCATTTTTCTCGGCATACAACGCATACTGAAAGATGGTTTTGCGTTGCGCACGGTTATAAATGGGTTTGTTAATCTTAATCTCTTCGCTCTCTTTCAACAAGGCTATCAACTCGCTACCGGTTTCTTCATAAGTCACGGCAAAAACTTCTCTTTGAATTTTCTTGCTCTTGCCAGTAAGTCCGGTAAAATGCTGGTTAATACGCTTCTTAATGTTCTTGCTCTTGCCAATGTAAATCAAATCGCCCTTCTCATTGTGTATATAATAAATCCCCGTTTTACTAGGCATGCTCTCGGCGATGTCTAATAATTTTGGTGACAAACCTTTCTTAATCTCCGCCTTAATCAAACTAATGACAATCGATTTCTCTACATCTTTCGACAAGATCATCTTAAATAGTTTAACGGTGGCCAAAGCATCTCCACTCGCACGGTGCCTATCGGTTACGGGTATGCCTAGGGAACGAACCAACTTGCCTAAACTATAAGAGGGTTGCCCCGGAATCAGCTTTTGAGCCAATTCTACCGTACAAAGTGTTGGTTTAATGTAATCATAGCCTAATCGGGAAAACTCGGTGCGCAAAATGCGGTAATCAAACGAAGCGTTATGTGCTACGACAATACAGCCTTCGGTGATCTCAACAATGCGCTTCGCTACCTCATAAAACTTGGGCGCCGAACGCAGCATTGCATTGTTAATCCCCGTAAGCTTCACCACAAATGGTTGTATGGGCTTCTCTGGGTTAACCAAGCTAATGAATTGGTCTACGACTTCGTGGCCGTCAAACTTATAGATGGCGATTTCCGTAATGCCTTCTTCGTTGAACTGACCTCCAGTGGTTTCTATGTCGAGTATTGCGTACAATCTAGTAGTGCTGTTATTGTTAGGTTAGGGTTGTTTATCGGGTGCCAAAGATACTACTTCCTATGCGAACCATGGTGCTGCCACAATCGATGGCCAACCCATAGTCGCCACTCATGCCCATCGACAAGGTTGTAAACTGGGATTGTTGTGCGGCTAGGGTGTCGTAAACTCCTTTTAAGTGGTCAAACTCGCGCTTGATTTGGTCCTGATTATCCGTAAAACTGGCCATCCCCATCAACCCAATCACTTTAACATGCGTCAAAGCGGCATAGGCCTCTGATTTTAGGAGGGAATCCAACTCGGCCGCGTCAAAGCCAAACTTAGTATCTTCCTCAGCAATGTGCACTTGGAGCAAACAATTGATGTGCTTGCGCCAACGTACCGCATGACGGTTGATTTCTACTAGGAGCTTCAAACTGTCCACGCCGTGGATCAATTTTACATAGGGAACCATATACTTTACCTTATTGGATTGGACATGACCAATCATGTGCCATTCAATATCTTTAGGCATGGCCTGCCATTTTTCGGTCATTTCCTGAATCTTGTTCTCCCCAAAAATACGTTGCCCGGCAGCGTAAGCTTCGATCAAATCAGCCACAGGCTTGGTCTTAGAAACGGCTACTAAAGTAACATGGGAAGGAATCGTGGATTGAATCGAATGCAGGTTGGTGGCTATAGACATAATGCGGTATTGGATACAGCCTCAAAAATAACAACATTTCGGCAATCCTACACTTATTTCAAGGTATTTGTTTGCTAAAGTCCGAAGGAAGTTAAAAACGAAGCCACTTCAGCCAAAACCAAGTTAGGTACTTCCTTATGCGGCGTATGTTTTACGCCGGGTAAGATACAAGGGATCGCCACGCCCGTTGTTTGTGTTACGATAGCACTGACTTGGTCCAGCGTTCCGTATTCATCGTCTTCGCCTTGGATAATGAGAAGCGGACAAACGATTGTGGGTAAGAAGGATTCGATTGTCCAATTCCTAAAGGCTTCCGAAGTCCAAGTCTTAGTCCAGGCCCAAAACATCGCCTCCGTATTAGCCCCGTGGTACAGTTCCAATTTGGCTTTCAAGGGTGTGGTTTCATAAAGGGTGATGGCTTCTTTAATCCCCTCGAGCGTTACGTCCTCTACAAACACATGAGCACCTTCGGTAATCACGGCTTGTATCCGACTCGGGTAGAGGGCGGCAGTTAGTAAGGCAATCGAACCCCCATCACTGTGTCCAAATAAGATGGCATTGCTGATTTCATACTGCTCTAATAAGGCATCCAGGATCGCAGCCTCTTCTTCTAAGTAGGCGTTGTCCCGAGACGGTTTAGTAAACCCGCACGAAGTACCATAGCCTTGACGGTCGTAGATCAAGACATTGCAACGGGTGGTGACACCCAATTGGTTAGGAAAATCACGCCACAAAGGAATACACCCCAGCGAATCGTGTAAAAAGACTATAGTGGGCCGACCGGGATAGTCGGCAGACCTTTTGACTGCTAAATCACTAATCGGAAAGGGGATAGGAGGCATAGGCTTATAGAATTCTAAGACCTAAAAGTAGTACTAATTCACGAAACGACAATGCTCCAGAAAAACACCTCCAAAATTTGTAGCGCTTTTTACCCTATGAAAAATACTTTTGTGCATTTCATCGGTTTTTATCCCGACTTACCGATAAAAATAACCAATAACCTTCAGACTAATTACTTTTGATAGGTTGAACCCTAAGCAACTGTCTTTTTATTTTGGGCTTGAAAAATCACATATTGCTGCGTTGTGCTGTAGTCAGTCTATTGACCTTCAGCGGCTTTGCCCAACAAAAAGAACCCCGACACATCCGAACCAAGCAAATAGAAGAGGTCGAAACGCCTGATGATTTAGCAGATACCGACCTAACGATTGTTTCCTATCACGTCGTTGAAACCATTAAGAAAGCGATGGGGAGCAGTATTACTACGTATGATGTATCGAGTTTAAGCATGATAAATTCTAATGATTTGGGACCCAACAATACCCGAATCATCACCCCTAGGTACGTACGAACCAAATCCTTGAAGAAAGCTCAAGGAACCAATACCACAGCTGAATCGGTAGCCCTGCCTTTTAAAACGTTGAGTCCGAAAGAACAAGCTGCCAAAGAAGAGGAAGCTAAAATAGAAGCGGCCATCACCGAAGTAGTAAAAGAAGAAATCATCAAAGCAGAAGCAGCCAAAGCACAAGCGGCTAAAATAGAAGCGGCCAAAGCGGAAGCAGAGAAAATAGAAGCAGAGAAAATAGAAACCACTAAAGCGGAAGCGGTCAAAGTCGCAACGGCGAAGATCGAAGCGAGCAAAATAGAAGCCGGAAAGATTGATGCTTCTAAAACAGAAGTTGCCAAAACAACCCCACCCGAAGCCACAGCACCCAAAATGGTAGCCATTACAACTCCTAAAACGCCAAGTGAGCCCGCCAAAGTCACCCCTAAGAAAAAAGAAAACTACGTAACAATCGATATCGTAAATACGTACGAGCGCGTATTGGAGAAAGGATACAAGTCGGTTGACATGCTGACCAAAGTAGCCGACCGCCATTTCTTGAACAACGAACTCGACCAAGCCGCCAAATGGTATAACCAACTCTTCGAACTCACCAAAGACCTAGACGCGGTACATTACTACCGCTACGCTAAAGCGCTGGAAGCCGTTAACGAACTCGATAAGTCCAACGAAATGATGGCCATCTTCCGACTAAAGAATCAACAAGAGCGATAGTAAAGCTGCCGAAGACAGAGATACTAGATATTAGATGATAGACGGATACCTGCCTGCCGAAGGGAGGGATGATAGATAATAGATAATAGATGATATTATCTTTTTAAGACCTACTAGTTTGTTGGGATTTGGAATTTCTTTTCATTCCCTTACTTCTTAACAAACCGCTTTAGCTCCTTCAACCCAAACTTAGCCTGCAGCAACCCTTGCGCATAGCTGGCGACTTCGTACTCATCAAAATTAAAGGTAACACTATCCTGAGTAAAATGAAAATGCAAGCCCTCTACGTTCTCGACACTAGCTCCCGTTTGGTTCACCCTTTTGGTGAGCAACTTTATAAAAGCCAACGTATCTTTCTTGGTGCGTAATATAAAATAGTCGTCGAAGGTGGCCAACCGTTTTTGGTCCAAATCGTAGGTAAACGAACGGTATACCGACATCCCATGGACCGCAGTATTGAAGTATTGGGAGCACAGAAAATTATAACTAATTATTTTTTGGGAGCGGTAAGCACTTACTAAGAGCGCCGAATAATCAAAGCCTCGATCCGTTGAATCTATAGCGAAGCGTTCGTCTACCTCGGCTACAAATCCTTCTTCGTCATTCATAATGGCATGGCGTACTAGGGTATCAAACGCATAGACCTTCGAAACCGGTATCGTCAACAACACCGTCAGCCCGCGCTTAGCATCCTCAACCTTCAC
>JBJONL010000102.1:0-13156 GCA_046051865.1 Bacteroidota bacterium
TTGGAGCCGCCTTAGTTTTGGTACCTGCCTGTATAGGTGGTATGGCAAGTAGTTGCTCAGAAGATGATGGATCGCCAGTACCCGCGCCTACTAATGTTGATTTTACCTTAGATATTAGCACTGGTACCTTGGCTAGTGATGGAGGATTTTTAGTTCACAATGGCATCGTGGTTGCTCGCACTACTTCGGGAGGGTTTTTGGCAGTTTCGGCCTCTTGCACTCATCAAGGAACCAATGTGAATTATAGTGCGGCAGGCAATAAATTTATTTGTCCAAATCATGGAGCCCAATTTAGTAGTAGTGGAGCGGTTACTCAGGGGCCAGCTTCTTCTAATTTGGCTCAGTATAATACGCAGTTGCTAGACGCTACTCATTTGAGAATATACTCTTAGGGATGGTTGTATTTGCCTCTTAAATTTTGATTAATTATATGGAAAGCCCTTGTTGGTAATACCATTTTAGGCTTATATTTATCAAAAGAAAAAACAAATACGAATGAAACATATAATGATTGTTGAAGACGAAGAAGGAATTGTACAATTTTTGAAGCAAGGACTGGAAGAGGAGGGGTATGTTGTTTCCTATGCTACGGATGGACAAGCAGGTCTTGAACTCTTTCAAAGTCAACGCTTTGATTTAGTTTTGTTAGATTGGATGTTACCAAAGATGACTGGTGTGGAATTGTGTAAAGAGATTCGCCAGCAAAATACCAAATTGCCTATTATATTTTTGACGGCTAAGGATACCGTACAAGAAACGGTGGAGGGCTTGAAAAATGGTGCCAACGATTATATTAAAAAGCCGTTTAGTTTTGATGAGTTGGTTGAACGTATCAAAGTACAATTGCGTGACAAGAGTGAGCAAGAACTACTGACTTTGGGTCCAATTGAGATTAATTTGCAAAAGCATCAAGTTACGGTAGACAAGTGCGAAGTTTCTTTGACTCAGAAAGAGTTTGATTTGTTGAGTTATTTGGTTAAAAATAAAGGTACAGTTTGTTCGCGCACCCAAATTATTCAAGACGTTTGGGATATCCATTTCGAGTACGATACGGGGGTGATTGATGTATTTATGAATGCAATCCGAAAAAAATTGAATTTAAAAGTAGACGAAGACTACATCAAAACCATACGTGGCGTAGGATATATAGCTAATGAATAAGCCTTATGCAACAACTTTCATTTAAAAACAGAATTGCTTCCAATTATATCATTACTACGGCATTACTAATTTTTGTAGTGTTTTCTGTTATTTATGCCATAGTAAAATTTAGTGTATACATTCGTGTGAATAATGACATACAGATGGAAGTCACCAAACACTTGAAAGAGATTGAAGTAAAGGAAAATTGTGTGTTATTGGTGCGAGAACAACAATGGAAACAGATTCAATTCAATAAAGTAGACGTTAGTCCGGCCTTTATCCAATTTGTCGACGAATTGGGTGCCATCGTTAACAAGTCTCCCAACTTGAAGCAAAAGCAACTCACCTATTATCCCGACGCGATTAATAATGAGTTATTTGACGGAAAATTAGAGCAAATATCAGTGCGTCAAATCCAAGTGCCATTATACCAGGGAACTAAGATTATTGGGTTTCTAATGGTTGCTATGTCGTTGGAGGATTCTAAAATGGTATTAAATAACCTTTTTGTTATTTTGGTTGTCGCTTATCCCTTGATATTATTGGTTTTATTTTTGATTGCTCGTTTTATCGCTGGAAGGAGTATTAAGCCCATAAGTGCGATAATCGAAACTTCAAAGGTTATAACGAAGGACAATTTGAAGTCAAGGATACCTTTACCTCAGAACAAGGATGAATTGTATTTATTATCGCAGACGATTAATAATTTATTAGATCGGGTAGAGAATGCGATTGAGCGTGAAAAGCAATTCTCATCGGATGCTTCCCATGAATTACGCACTCCTTTAGCGGTTATAAAAGGAACCTTGGAGGTATTAGTCCGCAAGCCCAGAAATATAGAGGAGTACAAAGAGAAGATTGATTTTTGTGTAAATGAAGTGAATCGCTTGAATCATTTGGTAGATGAACTTTTGTTATTGGCAAGATTCGAAAATCAAAAGCAGACTTTGAAATTAGAACGGGTATCATTAAATGCTATTTTCTTGGATGTTATTTCTCGTAATACTACGATTATAGCAGATAAAAACATAAAATGCGAGGCTCATTTTGATAAGGATTTTTACGTAAACACCGATGTTTATTTGTTGAATATTATTGTAAATAACATCCTAACCAATGCAATTAAATACTCGAAGGATCGGGGTGCAATAAGTTTTTCCATTGATGAAACGGATACTGCGGTGGTTTGTTCGATTTCAGATCAAGGAATAGGCATTGCGAAAGAAGATTTACAGAAGATTTTTGACCAATTTTACCGATCGAAATCCAATTTACATCCGGAGATTAAAGGAACAGGATTGGGTTTGTCTATCGTTAAGCGACTGTCATCGCTACTGCAAATTGAGTTGGATATAGAAAGTAAAGAAAATAAAGGCACTAAAGTTATTTTGGAATTTCTCAAATAAATATTTTAACACTTCTAAGGATATAAATGAGCAATCGGTCTTACCTTTGAAGTAACATTAAATAAGTTGTTATGAACGATGCACATTATCATTTATTATTCAATCACTTTCCAATCATAGGTGTGATTTTTGGTTTGGGTATTTTGGTATTCGGAGTAGTTTTAAAAAATAACATTGTTAAAAATGTAGCTTATGTTCTTTTTATTATTGCGGCTCTATTTGCTGCAGTAAGTATGGCTACTGGGGAAGGTGCAGAAGAGGCCGTAGAGCATATGCCAAACATAGGGAAGCATATTATCCATGAACATGAAGAAATGGCCGAGAAATTAGCGTTAGTATCGTATGTATTAGGAGTAATTTCTATAGTAGGTTTGTATACCAATTCTAAAAACCACAGCAAAGCAAGATTGGTTTCCCTTTTAGCGCTAGTGTTGGCTTTAATAGCTGTTTTTTTAGGCAAACAGACAGGAACTAGTGGAGGTGAAATTCGCCATACTGAAATTCGCACGGATGCTGCTGCTAGTAATACGGGTGCATTAGAAGACAAAGAAAGCGAAGAAGATTAATACGAAAGCTTTGTCCCTAATTTATACAAGATTTAATTTTCACAAGCATACTTTTTGTGTTTGGCAAGAGGTAGGATTAGCAACCATTGCTGGTATCCCTATTTCCTATACTAGTGCTTCAGGGAGTCGGTATATCTTTTCAAAAGAAGGGGTTTATCGGATTTCTAATCATTGGGGGCGCGCGGCAAATTGTCGGTGGAGATTAAAGGTCTTAGAGGGGTATCAAAATCAGCAAACTAAAGTAGGTTTTGCATTTTGGTCCGATTTTTATTCAAATGATGACTATTCCCTGTTGTTTTACATTACGGTTGATTTTGAGACCAATGATATTCGATATCACCATAAGGATTTCGCATTATCACAAGGGAATGCAATACTTCGAAATGTAGTAGGAACGACTAAGAGGATAGCATTGATCAAGCAAGTCTTAACTACTTCGGATTGGGCTAAGTATCTCTCGTATGAATCCTTTGATGAATTGAGGAGGTTAGTAGTTTATGATTTGATCACCACGGAGGCTACCTTTATCCAAATAAAACAAAAACACCATCAGAACTAAATGATGGTGTTTTTTGTTCATTATATTTCCAACAATAAGATTTGGCTTTTAAGACGTTCGATCAGCATGTTCATCATTCTTTTGTTCAAGTTGGATGAATTCTGAATATAGTCGGCATACTCATCGAGCGTGAATAACGCGATTACCATTCCTTTGAGTGCGTTTCTGAACTTGATATCTCGTTGGATTACATTTTCGATATAGGCTAACTTTTTATCTGGAGTGAGCGTAAAGAAGGCATTCTTTTGTTTAACCGCATAATTGATAAAGACCTGGACAAACAAATCGTTTTGCAGTTTAAGAATAGGGCGTAAGGTTTTGTTTTGAAAAATTTCTTCAGAAGAGGACTGCGTATTGATGGTGCCTATAGGTTCTCCTCTGAGGTCTATTACGTGCGTGTCTCTATTTTCCATTTTTATTTTAAAGGTAAAAAAAAGCCTCTGTTGTTTAACAGAGGCTTTTTATAGTTATTAATAATTAACTGTTAATTATTATTTGATTTTGAAGACTACTTTACGAACTAATCTTCTCGCATAATCAGAGTTTTTATCAACTGAATTATCGATACCATTGGCCACAATAGTTAATCGGTTAGGATTAATACCTGCTTTAGTTAAGATTGTTTTAATGTTTTCAGCTCTATCACCAGAAAGTTTATTGTTGTGATCTGTATCACCTAACTCATCTGCATAACCTGTGATTTCGACTGATTTATCCGGATTGTTCTTCAAGTAGTTCAGGATGAATCCGATATTGTCAGAAGAAGCATTTGTAGGTTGTGCTTTGCTAGGATCGAAGTAAGCCGCCACATATCCATCATTAATTAGTTGTTCCACCATACCAGTAGTCATTGCAGCACTATTAGTTGTATTGTTAGTGGTAATAGATTTATCTACGTATTTTTCAAGTTCATCTGGCACACCGTTTCCATTGTGGTCAACCATTCTCCCTTTAGTATCTACTGCAACACCAGCGATAGAATTATTTTCAGCATCCAAATAATCTGGCACACCGTCTTTATCGGTATCATTCATCAAGGTTTCGATTTCGCCGATACGGTTATTCAATTCTTTAATTTCTTTATCTTTTTTATCATTGATAAGCGCCCAGTCTCCATGAATTTTCTCATTACCAAACGCAAATGAAACCCCTAGTGAGGTTGTGAATAAACCTCCAGTTAAGTTGTTACTTCTTTGCGAGTATGAACCGTCCCAGTTAAAGTGCTGTCTGATGTTAGAGTTTATGGCAATATCCGTAAAAATACTTACGTTATTAAAAATTCTAATAGCGGGTGTGATTCCGACAATGATTCCACCATTAAGTTCTTTTTTTCCTTTGTTATCTCCTGCTGCCGTATTCATTTGCGGTGACATTTGAGAAACTTGCATACCAAAATGTACTAATAGTCCAAAACGTTTTGCTTCATCTTGTATATCAAAAAGTCTTACAGCATTGACCACACCTTCAAAAGTAAGTTGCAAATGTTGTAATTTAAAATCTAAACTTTCAGATCCAGGTAGTTTTTTGATATCATCATAGGAGAAATGTGATTTAATACCAAATTTTGGGCTGATCATATAACGAGCACCAAAACCGTAATGGTTTAATTGAAAACCACCTAATACTTTATCAGGATCACTCATGTAATACCCATCAGCATAAGGTTTTCCTCCCTTACTTTGACCTAAATCAAACTCAACTGACCATCTGTTAAATGAGTCTCCCACATTTTCACTGTCAGGTTTTGCAGCAATAAGTTCTTTGTCTGCGGTATTATCATCATTCTTTTTTTGAGCTTCTACGTATACGCTAGTGCTTAAAAGGGTAATTAATACTAGTAGTTGATTCTTCATAAGTAGTTAGTAATATTTATTTAATGAAATGTTCAAATCAATGCAAATATAAATGTTTCCGCCTAATAACCAAGTTTTTTGCTTATTATTGACTTAGAAAGAACATTATAAAGTAATTATTCAATTTTATAAAAAAGTGAGAGTTTCTAAGATATTTGTAGCAGTAGATGCTGTTATTTTCAAAACTATTAACAATAATTTGAAATTGTTGTTAATAAAAAGAAAAAACGAACCCTTTAAAAACGCTTGGGCATTGCCAGGTGGGTTTGTAAATGAGCATGAAGATTTAGACCTAGCGGCAGCACGTGAGTTGTATGAAGAAACTAATTTGAAGGTAATGAATTTGGAGCAATTAAAAGCTTTTGGAGCTCCTTTTCGTGATCCACGACAGCACGTCGTAACTATAGCTTATTTGGGATATGCGGAGCCAAGTGCTCAACCAATAGCCGCCGATGATGCCACAGAAGTGCAATGGTTTGCTCTAAATGATTTGCCGGATTTGGCTTTTGACCATGATGAAATCATTAAATTTGCATTATTAAAAACAAAAGCCTTATGAGATTTCATACAAGAAAATGGGTAAAGCCAGAAGATTTAAACCCTAACAGTACCTTATTTGGCGGTAGGTTACTGGCATGGATTGATGAAGAATTAGCTTTGTATTCGGTAATCCAATTGCAGAATAGCAAAGTAGTTACGAAGCACATGTCAGAAATTAACTTTGTTAGTTCAGCCAAGCAAGGAGATATAGTGGAGATTGGGATAGACGTCGTAAAGTTTGGAATAACCTCCTTAACCTTAACATGTCAGGTGCGCAATATGATGACACGTGAAGTGATCATTACGTTAGACAACATTACGATGGTAAGTCTTGGTCCTGATGGGAAACCTGCTCCGCATGGTAAGAAGAAGATAGAGTATGTAAAAGACCGATTAGAAGACTTAGAAGGTTAGTACTCCTTGTCGGGCGCTAGTTCGTAAACTTCAAGGTCAAAATAAGGAATTGAGGCGAAAATATGGTCAAATATATCAGCCATAATGTACTCATAATTTTCAAATCGTTTGTCATTTGAAAAGGTATATATTTCGAGCGGAATCCCTTGAGGTGTGGGTTGGAGTTGTCTACATAGCAAGATCATGTCTTTATTTAGTCCAGGGTATTGGCTTAAATATTGAGTAATATACTTTCGGAAGAGTCCAAAATTGGTCATATTGCGACCATTAATTAATAGTGATTTATCAATTTGCTGGTTTTTATTGAATTTGTCAATTTCGGCTTGACGTGTATCAATATAATTACTTACTAGCTGTATTCTTTTTAGATCTGTTAGGTCTTTATCAGTAAGGAATCTAATACTTTTGGCTTTGATTAAAATGTGTCTTTTGATCCGGCGTCCATCCGATTTTAGCATACCTCTCCAGTTGCGAAAGGAATCGGAGATCATGCTGTAGGTTGGAATCGTGGTAGTCGTATTATCAAAGTTGCGCACTTTTACAGTGGCTAGGTTTATTTCGATTACATCACCATCGGCTCCAAATTTGTCAAAAGTAATCCAGTCTCCAATACGGACCATATCGTTTAAGGAAACTTGCACGCTGGCAACAAATCCGAGGATGGTATCTCTAAAAATTAATAAGAAGATAGCAGATACCGCTCCGAAAGTACCTAACATGGTTCCGGTGCTGATGTCGAATATTTTGGATACAATAATGACAAAACCGAATATCCAAAGAGTAATCATGATTACCTGTATATAGCTATCAATGGGTTTGTCGCTAAACGAGGGATTGTATTTTAAATGATCGCGGAATGCGTGTAAGATGGTTTTGATGATCCAAAGACTAAGTAAAACGATATAAATGCCCACTAATTTTCCAAACACCGATTCCCAATAGACAAAGTTTTCTAAGATGATGGGGACACATTTGTAGATAAAGAGGAACGGAATAAGGTGGGCGATGTATTTGGCCGTTTTATTGGAAACCAGCAAATCGTCGAATTTGGTTTTGGTCCTGCGCGCTATAACGACCATCGTTCTTACAAGTAGTGCGCTGAAAACTAAATAGATGATATAAGAAAGTATTCCTAGGACTAAAATATTTATCGCCAAACTCAGGTAGGCGGAAATCGTCTCTCCAAAATCCCATTTTTTGAAAAGGTGGTAACTCCATCCGAATATTTTCTCAACCAGTTTATGCATTTTTCATGTATTTCTTTTCGATGTAAAAGGTAGCGAAGGGTAAAAGAGAAGCGATTTGAACTACAGCTAATTCTTTGATAGTCCAATCTTGTTGTTTCTTAATGCTAAAGGCTAGTAAAACGTAGCTTACAAATAGGAGTCCATGTGCCATTCCAAATGGAAACAGTAGTATTTTGTATAATTCAGGGTACGAATGCTTTATAAAAAGCATATTAAAGAAAAGTATTAAGTAAGACGAACCTTCTGCTAAAGCAATGTATTTAAATATTTTACTCATGATTCATTTTTTATTGATGCAAAATTAAGTAATAACATTAATACTGAACCTAAAAAGGCTTTATTTTGTTAGTTTCAATATCGTATGAGTAAAAGAGATTTAAAAAAGTATCTATTAGAGTTGCCAAAGGAGGAATTGGAAGAACAGCTCATCGCTTTGTATGACAAATTTAGTGATGTCAAGGTATACTATGATTTTGTTTTCCGTCCTAACGAAGAAAAGTTGGTTCAGGAAGCCAAGGTTAAAATATCGAATGAATATTTTCCTATCAGGAGTAAAAAGGCGAAACTTCGTCGTTCTACTGCTCAAAAATACATTAAGCATTTTATTACTTTGGGTGTTGATTCCTTTATTATTGCGGATTTGATGTTGTTTGCGATAGAGATAGCGCAGACTTACTCCTCGGAGAAGGTGATTCGGCAAGAAGTGTTTTATAAGAGTATGTTTACCAGTTATCAACAGGCAGTTAGTTTTATGATTGCGCAAGGTATACTGGCGGAATTTCAGAGTAGAGTAGAGGCAATAGAGCAGGAAGCTAATCGTCAAGATTGGTTTAATCATTGCGAGTTTAGTGCAGTACTAGAGCGATTAGCGTATTAATTTTATGTAAACTAACGCAGAAAGTGTTCGTGAAGTCTTTTTTAGGTGTACTTTTGCAAAATTGTACAAATTGCCATGACTCCAAAAGATATAAGTATTGAGATTGAAGAAAAAAAAGAACTCTACGGGTATCAGAAAGGGGATATTGACAAAATATTCAACCGTTTAGATCACGCTCCAAACAACTATCACTTGTTGTATCAATTGCCGACTGGCGGAGGTAAGACGGTGATTTTTTCTGAAATCGTTAGGCGTTATTTATCGCAACACGACAAGAAAGTGGTGGTGTTGACCCATCGAATAGAATTATGTAAGCAAACTTCCAAAATGCTCAAGGGCTTCGATGTCAAAAACAAAATCATTAACAGCAACATTAAAGAATTGCCAGATCAGCATGAGTATTCCTGTTTTGTGGCGATGATTGAAACCTTGAAAAACCGGTTAAATGATGAAAAGTTAATGATTGACAATGTCGGACTGGTTATTATCGATGAAGCTCATTACAATTCTTTCCGTAAATTATTCAGTCAGTTTAAGAACTCTTTTATTTTGGGTGTGACGGCGACACCTTTAAGTTCGAATATCAAGTTGCCAATGCATCAAAATTATGATGAATTAATTGTAGGCGACACGATACAATCCTTGATTGATCAAGGCTTTTTGGCAAAAGCCACTACGTATAGCTATGATGTAGGATTGACGTCTTTAAAGGTGGGGATAAATGGCGACTATACCGTAAAATCTTCGGATGATTTGTACATGAATATGGTGATGCAAGAGAAATTGTTGCATGCTTATTCGGAACAATCTTTGGGGAAGAAAACATTGATTTTTAACAATGGTATTAATACTTCCTTGTATGTTTATGAAACGTTTAGAGAAGCTGGTTATGCAATACGGCATTTAGATAATACCACTAGTGTCGATGATCGAAAAGAAATATTAGCATGGTTTAAAAAGACGCCGGATGCAATATTAACTTCTGTAGGAATCTTGACTACGGGATTTGACGAGCCTACGGTGGAGAGTATTATCTTGAATCGTGCGACCAAATCGTTGACTTTGTATTTTCAAATGATTGGGCGTGGTTCTCGTAAGTTGCCCCATAAAAGTGCCTTTACAGTTATTGACTTAGGAAACAATGCCTTACGATTTGGTCTGTGGAACGATCCTGTTGACTGGCAACACATTTTTAAATCGCCCGAATATTACTTAGAACATTTGCGTGATGATGCTGAAATTGAAAACAATTTCAAATACGTGATGCCTGAGGCTATTAAGAAAATGTTTAGCCGCACGTCAGTCATTACTTTTGACGTTGAAGAAGAGTTTAAAAAGAATGCCGCTTTGAATTTACGTTCAAAAGAAGTACTTGAGAAATCGATAGCGCAACATGCCATCATGTGCGTTGAAAATACAGAAGAATTATATGACGCTCGGATGCTGTCTAAGGTATTAGCAGACGATATTGATTTTCGTGTTAAGCGCTATGTAAAATGTTTAGGTAAAACCAGTAATAATTATCGTGAGTGGCTAACAGAAGACTATAAAACCAAATTAAGTTTTGCTATTGGTAAATTATTCCGCGAACTAAAACTATAAACTATAACATTACTTTATTAGTTATAACGCTTTAAAATAATGGTATTTATACTATTTTGCGTGGATATTTCATTTTGATGCCTTTCAATTTATAATTTATATTATGTAAAATAGCATTTCGACAAAATGTCTGACTCATCCCCGTGGTATTAGTTTTAAAATGTTTTTAACAATACCCTTCTTCTTGTTTAAACCTTTACTATTTTTGTACATGTCAAGTATTCGATTGATCAACTATAATTTATGAGTAACACGATTGCAGAAAATATTGCCAATTTCTTAAAGGAATATTCACCCTTTAATCATCTAACTTATGATGAGTTAATACAAGTGGCTACTAGTATTGGCGTCGTTAGTTTGGACAAACATCAAACGCTGTTTCAGATTGACGACAAATTGCATGATAGTTTTTATGTCGTAGCTTCTGGGGTTGTAAATTTGTTCGTGATTGCTGATGCTGAAGAAACCTTACTCAATAAATGTTATGCTGGCGATGTATTTGGATTGCGTCCCTTTTTTGCGAAGAACAATTATATGATGACTGCTAAGTCTCGCGAAGACAGTATCGTTTATGCTATTCCGATTGCGGTATTTAAGCCGTTTGTAGCCCAGAATCCGCAAGTACTGGATTTTTTACTAGAGAGTTTTGCTACGAATACCCGTAATCCCTTTGATAAGGAGAACCGAGGTAAATTGATTACCGACAACGTGTACACGGAAAATCAGTCGAATGAGTTTCAGTATTTCCAATCTTTAGCGTACAACAAAACCCCTATCAAGATTTCCGCTAGTACGATGATCAAGGATGCAGCGCAATTGATGAGTGATAATTTGATTGACAGCGCTTTAATTACCGAACAGAATTACCCTATTGGGATTGTAACCGACACGGATTTCCGCAGTAAGATTGCTACCGGTCGCGTTTCTATTAATGTGCCAGTAACCAAAATCATGTCGGCGCCCGTAATTACCGTTCCAGAGAACGTTTCGGTAGCTGAGGCGCAATTGTTGTTGTTGAAGCACAATGTAAGTCATTTGTGTGTAACGGCCGACGGTTCAGACAAATCCGATGTGCGCGGGATCATTTCAGAACATGATTTAATCGTGGCCCAAGCAAATAATCCAGGGGTCTTAATTAAGGAAATCAAACGTTCCTTATCCCCAAAAGAGTTGAAACAAGTTCGTGAGAAACTTACGGGCCTAGTGCAAATGTCGATTGCTAAAAACATTCCGCTTCCGCATATATACAATATTTCAGGGGAAATCATAACGGCTATTGTAAGAAGGTCGGTTGAATTAGCCATTCTTGATTTAGGTTCGCCACCCGCCCGTTTTGCCTGGTTGAGTATTGGAAGTCAAGGTCGTAAAGAGCAGTTATTGCAAACCGATCAAGACAGCATCTTGGTATTTGAAGACGTAGCGGTGGAAAAATACCGTGATGTTAAAGATTACTTTTTAAAATTGGCCAAGAGAACCACTGCCATCTTGGAAAAGGTAGGCTACTCCTATTGCCTTAATGGGCATATGGCGAGCAATATGGTCTGGTGTAAGTCCTTAACCGATTGGATTAAGCAATATAATAACTGGATGAAAACGCCAGGAGAAAAATCCAACGAAATAAGCAGTATCTTTTTTGATTATGAAATTGCTTTTGGTGAGGGAAAAATAGAAGATGCCATCACCGAAGTTATTTTTACGAATGTAAAATCAAACATTTCATTTTTCGATTACTTAGGTAACGATACCTTGCGCAAACATCCTCCTTTGAACTTCTTTAAGAAATTCAATTTAGAAGAGGAAGGCGAACACAAAGGCAAGTTTGATATTAAGAATCGTGCCATTATGCCGCTGGTAGATGGAGCCCGACTCTTTGCCATCAGTATGAATTTGAAAGGGATTAACAATACGTATTTGCGCTTTAAACAGTTGGCCATGGCAGATCCTAAGTTTTCTGAAATCTATTTGAATTGCGCCGATGCCTTTTTAATTTTATCAAAGTTTAGAACCTTGGAAGGTTTAAAAAATGATACCTCCGGTGATTATATAACCGTCGATGAGTTAACGAAAGCCGATAAAGAACGTCTAAAGAATGCTTTGGCTCCGATGAAAGAGTTGGAAGACTTAATAAAAGATAAATTCAGATTGACGCAATTCTCCTAATATGTTAGATTGGATTAAAAATATCAACAAGGAATATCCCGAGTTTTGGAAGCTGTACTTGGCTAAGTTTGAAACCAAAAGCAACCGCTACGTTTTGCTTTCTGCGGAAACGACGGGGTTAAATCCAAAGAAGGATGTGATCCTTTCTTTTGGTGCACTGGGTATCGTGAATAACGTCATTAAGATTGGAGACAATTTTGAAGTTGTTATATTGCAGTACAAGTATTTGCACGACCAAGGATTGTCCAATGAGTTTTTAATTGATAGCAATTTGACCAAGTTGGCTGAGCCGCAAGCCATGCAAGCATTGGTAGATTATATCGGCAATGCAATCTTAGTAGGCCATCGCATTCACTTTGATATCGAGATGATTAATGAGGCTTTGGAGAAAATGGGTTGTGGCAAACTCAAGAATGAAGCCTTGGATATTGAAATTATGCACCAAAAGTTATTGGACAGTACAAGTAAATCGTATTCTTTAGAGCAACTTGTGAAACACTATGGCATTCCACAAAACGAAAAGAACTCCGCTTCAGAGGATGCCTACACCATCGCCTTATTATTTTTGAAATTAAAAGTCCGCTTGGGTTTCAAATAAAATAAAAGCCCACTAAATAGTGGGCCTTTAAAGATCTGTCAAAATCAAACAAAACAATAATCAAACTATCATTTTCTTTTTGTACGCATGGTTATGGTTTTTTCTTCATAAACATGTTCGTGTAATATTTTCTTCCTGTAACAGGATCAGAGGTTACCGATACACCAAAATGGGTAAAATCTCCTTCGATG
>JBJONL010000103.1:0-2512 GCA_046051865.1 Bacteroidota bacterium
GTGAATTTGAACGACGAACCAATCACACCCGACCGTACTTTTAGCTGCGTTAAATTCTTAAGCGGATTAGAATTTACGTATTTCAGTGCGTTTAAAGATGTTACCTCACAAATCCTCGCAACAGGAAATGGCGATTATACCCTTTCTGATTTGGACATATCTGATTTTGAAGATCATCATTTGCTTAGGAGAACCAATTTTGCAGGTTGGGCCCTCCTCATCCTTTATAAGAATCCCTCATTACCTTTAAATCAAATTAATATTTATGATGGACTTCAAGGGGTACCCGATGATTTAGTAATCACTTTAAATAGTTTGAATGTCTTAGACAATAACAATTCTAAAGTAGGATTTGTTGCTTGGGAAGGAGACGCTTCACTGGCAACGGAGCGATTTGAATTTAATGGCATTGCTTTAAGCAATGATTTAAATCCTATTAACAATGTTTTCAATGGAACGGATAGTGTCTCAGGAAGTAACACTTTGTATAACATGGATATGGATATTTATGATATTCAAAATTACATCCAAGTAGGCGACACCACGGCTGAAGTAAAGTTAAGTTCGTCACAAGATTTCATCATGATAAATACCGTCGTAGTAAAACTCAACAGTCAGTTGCCCGACGGAACCGTTACTATTGACTCCGTTTACAAAGAATGTGATTCTAAAACGATTACGGTGGGTTACACCGTTGCCGATTATAATGCCACTAACCCACTCCCTGCAAATACACCCGTATCAATTTATATTAACGGAAACTACTTTCAAACGATTTACACCACAGCTTCCGTTCCGATTGACGGCACCCTTGCTTTGCAAGTTACTTTACATTTACCCTCTTCGACGCCTACTGATTTTGAACTAAAATTTGTGGTGGATGATCTTGGAACGGGAACAGGTATGGTTACGGAGTTGATTGAAAACAACAATAGTTATGCGGTAACCGATTCGTTTTGGAACTCCCCTACTTTCAATTCTTTGAGTCCATTAACGACTTGTAATGAAGGCTATACGAAAGGGACATTTGATTTTTCGTCTTACGAGGCCATCGTGAAGCAAGATGCATCCAACGCCGTTGGTTTTTATGCTAGTTTAGAAGATGCGGTTACTAATGAGAATCCTATTATGGATACTAGTGCTTATGTAGCGACTACTACCCCGGCACAAGTGTTTGTTCGCCTCACCAACGACCACTGTTTTAGTGTAACTTCATTTTTACTCACCACTACTAACTGTCCGCCAACTGTATACAATTATATTTCGGCTAACAATGATGGAAAGAATGACGAATTTACCATCGATGGTTTAGAGACTATTTTTCTAAACTACAAAATCGAAATCTACAATCGCTGGGGAACGTTAATTTGGACCGGAAACCGCTATACTGGCAATTGGAAAGGATATGTTCAAGACGGCATTGAAAGTACGAAAGCTACAGATGGTACTTATTACTACCTCATCTTTTTGAACGATCCAGATTATAGTGAGCCGTTGAAAGGCTTTTTATACCTCAACCACTAATTACATGTTTTGGGTGAAGTAGTTGTAGTCCTTTAATATGGTTTGGATGAATTCTCTAGGGCTATCCAAATCATTTTTAATACCAGTTACTTGTTCGATTTTAGTAGTAAGTTTCATGATAACCGCATAATCAGCTGTTTTTACGGCGCTATGAAACGTTTCTTTAATGATGCGGGCATCATTATCGGAGAGTTTGATAACCAATGGATATTTGGGTTTGTATTCCTCCTCTAACTCTTCCAAAATCGTATTATTGATGGTAATCTTATTTTTCAAGGTAATCACCGCTGTTCCTGCCGAGATGTCACCCAAGCGTTGGGTCTTTTTATTGACTACCATAGCAATTAGACCGATAATACCCATACCAATTGAAATATCAACAAGTCGGAAAATCCAGCGAATGATATAATCTCCAATAGAGGCCTGATATCCATCTATTTTAACCACCTTTATTTTTACAATGCGCTTCCCTAAGGTTTGTCCTTCCAACCATATTTCGAAAAACAAAGAATAGAATGTGATTGGTATGGAGACCACAGTAATGATGGCAAAAATGGTCCAGTTGTCCATCCCTGCAAATATTTTTTCAATGTTAAACACATAGGTAAAGAGTACTATTAACGCTATAACGTAAGCAATTTTAACCAATAAATCAAGCATGTAAGCCCCTATCCGCTCGCCAACTGAAGCTGCTGAAAAATTTATAACAACATTTTGGGTTGTATTTATGGAAAGTTGTGTCATAATTCCTATTTTAGCATTCGATGAGGGAAGTTGCATTCATAAAACAAAACAAACAAAAATGGCTTGAGTTTGAGCAAGCAATTTTTGGTAAATCTAAAAAAAATCCTGATGAAATGGCTAATTTGTACATTCATTTGGTTAATGATTTGTCTTACGCACAAACGTACTATCCCAAAAGTAAGACCGTTGTTTACTTAAATTACTTGGCTTCACAAATTTATCAGAAAATTTATAAAACCAAGCG
>JBJONL010000104.1:0-45215 GCA_046051865.1 Bacteroidota bacterium
ACAGCTACTTCTTTCCAAAGATGTATTCCTCAGACTTTCTCTATAAAACCAGCTGCTGGTGCAACAGACTATGTTTGGACTGTTGCTAACGGTGCTGAAATTACTAGTGGTCAAGGAACTGTTACTGTAACAATTGATTTCTCTGCAGTATTAGGTACTTTAGCTTCAACAAAAGTTACTGCACAAGCTGCTAATGCATGTGGTGTTGCTACTGCTGTTAAAATACTTACTTTATCAAGTGCTGCTTGTGCTGCTAAAATGGTTGAAACTCCAGCTGTTGCTGCCACTGCATTCAGTGTATATCCAAACCCTGCAACTTCAGAATTCAATGTAGATGTAACTGCTGTTGAAGGTGGTGCTTATACAATGTCAATCTATACTGTTACAGGTTCAGTAGTTTCTTCAAGAACTATTAATGTTGCTGAAGGAATGAATACTGTAAACGAAAACATTTCTGGATTAACTAACGGAATTTACTTTGTACAATTCGTTAACCAAACTACTAACGAGACTATCGTTAAGAAATTGGTTAAAAGATAATTAAACTATAGGTTGCTAGTTCATGCTAGCGCTAAAGTAAGTAGTTAAAGCTACTTGATAAAAAGGTCTAAACGATATGTTTAGACCTTTTTTTTTATACTGTAGTGAATATATTCAAGTTTGACCGACTTGATTTGGTTTATTGTACTTAGAGATTGGTTGCTGTTCTTTGGATAGGAAACTAAGACTTATTCTCGAGGAAAGCATGCTATATCCATGCTATATCTATGCTGAACTATGCTGCTAAGGAAGTACCTCTAAAAGGTTAAATTTGGTTTATTAAGTTAGCTCGTTAAAAATAATATAGACTGAACGTACTGTTCAGGCTTTATTGTTTTGACTTGGGATTGTTAACTTGGTTTTACTTTTGCAATAATCCCTTTTATCGAAGTTATGTTGAGTGGGAATTCTAAAAATACGTGTACGAGGCTCAGAAAAAGTAGTGCGATGAAGCCCACTTTATAATTGTATAAATAGAGGATGATGCTTAGTATCCATATTGAAGTAATGATGATTAGTTTTGATTTGGATAGGTTTTTGTTCCAGCCGATAATTGACGTTTTGGAAAACCAGTTCAGGTAGTGGTAGGTATAGGCGAAGGCCACGAAAATTTGAATTTTTATCCCAATAGCAGACAGCATACCGGCATTGGCGTGTTGGGCGGGCAATAAAAATTTAGCAACGCCATAATTTAGAAACCCGAAGCTGGTACTGTTGTAGGAGCTAACTACGCTTTCTTTTAGGGGAAGGTATTCGGCTGGGTTTACTTTACACATCATAATAATAAATGGTGCCGCAATTACCAAGACAATCGCAATGAAACCTGCCTTGCTTTTGGAATTCAACGTTCCGTAAATCATGAAAAGAAGGGTAAAAAGATACACATGAATAAGGGTAGGAACAAATATGGCAATAAACAGGGCGAAATCAGGGAAGTAATTCAGAAAAAAGTAGGTGGCTAGCAAAGCAGGAATAAGAAAAAGGACTAAGTGTACCATTTTTTTGAAATAGATGAGTCCGATAGTTGTTACGATGGCCATGAGTAATATTTCATCTGAAAATTTGGACAGCACATCGGCCATGGTTATGGCCCATTTCATTTTGTTAATCTGCCCAGGTAAGTTTAGCCGCAAAAACATAGGTAGAGCAACCAATAAGGAACACAGAATGAAAAGCGCAATCCATTTGGTTTCTTTTAAAAAATAATTTTTCTCTTTGAGCCAATTGATTTCGGTAGCATAGTGCAAGGGACCTAAAAATGCATAGGAAAACAAGAAAAGTTGGAAGGGTAGGTTAATGGCTAAGGTTAACGAAACTATAATTAGAATAACATTAACAATATCAATTTCTTTGGCGTTCATTTTAACAAATTAAGGTTGGTTTAAGCGATGTATTGTAATAACAAGTATACAACAATAAATTAAATTAGTGAATTATTCAAAAAGTTTTCAGGTAATCGTAAGACCCTAATAGTGTATTTAACACAAAAAAGTGTGGTTATTTATAAATTTTTCACTAAAATTGGAGGTTTTTATAATCAAACTAAAATGAAGTCTAAACACATACTGGTACTGTTCTTAGTATCTTGTTTTTCAGTAGTAGCGCAGCAAAAATTAAGTATTGAAGAAATCTATTCGGGTGCTTTTCGTCCCGAGTCCATGGATGAATTGTTTGCGATGAAGAATACTAATCAATACACGGTTTTGAATTTTGACCGAAGTTCGCGCAGTATGCAGCTTGATTTGTATGACTTTGCGACGTTAAAAAAAGTGAATACACTTATTGATACCAAGGGCTATACGGAGTTGGCCGATGGTATTGATAGTTTTGTTTTCAGCAACGACGAAAAGCAATTGTTGTTGGCTAATAATACCAATCAGATTTACCGTCATTCGTTTACAGCCGATTATTACTTATACGATTTGGGCACTAAAAAGCTGACCAAAGTGCTAGAACAGGTGCAAGAACCTACTTTTTCGCCGGATGGCACGAAAATAGGATTTGCTAAAGAAAACAATCTTTTTATTTATGATATCGCTTCGAAAGCTACGACCCAAGTTACTACGGATGGCCAAAAGAATTCTATTATAAATGGGATTACGGATTGGGTTTACGAGGAAGAGTTTGCTTTTGTGAGAGCCTTTGATTGGAGTGCCGACAGTAAAAAAATGGCTTACATCCGTTTTGATGAAAGTAAGGTGCCTGAATTTTCCATGAACATTTACAAGAAAGATCTATATCCATCCGTGGAGACCTTTAAATATCCAAAAGCAGGCGAGCAGAATGCAACCGTGTCTTTGTTTGTTTATGATGTTGCAACTAAAAGCCCGAAGGCTATTGATTTGAGTGCCTATAGTGATTTTTATATTGCTCGTATGAAATGGACCAATGATGCCAATGTATTAGCGGCACAGGTGTTGAATCGCCATCAAGACAATTTGGATTTGCTGTTTATTAATGGAACTACAGGCGCTACTAAAGTGGTGCTCAACGAAAAGGATAAGGCCTATGTGGACGTTACGGATAACTTGACCTTTTTAAAGGATAATAGTTTTATCTGGACTAGTGAAAAAGACGGATACAACCACATCTATTTGTATGACAAAGCAGGTGTCTTGAAAAACCAAATTACGAAAGGGAAATGGGAAGTTACGGCTTACTATGGTTTGGATGAAAAAGCCAAGATCGTTTATTACCAATCAGTGGAAGGAGGGTCTACCGTTAGAGATGTGTACCGCATCGGTTTGGATGGAAAGAACAAGGTAAAGTTGTCCCAACAAGTGGGCACGAACAATGCGACTTTTAGTCCAAATTTCCAGTATTTCATTACTACTTATTCTAGTGCTAGTGTGCCGCCAACTTACACGTTGAATACGGCAAAAGATGGAAAAGTGGTACAATCGATCTTAGACAATACCGCCTTATTGACTAAGTTGAAAAATTATGATTTACCTGCGAAAGAGTTTTTTGAATTAACCACAGAGAAAGGGCATACATTGAATGCTTGGATGATTAAACCTAAGGATTTTGATGGCAAAAAGAAGTATCCAGTGTTTATGCATCAATATTCAGGACCGGGTTCGCAGCAAGTCGCTAAAGATTGGTTAGACACCAATGATTTATGGTTTATGATGTTGGCCCAACAAGGGTATATCACCGTATGTGTGGATGGAAGGGGAACCGGATTTAAGGGAGCCGACTTTAAGAAAGTCACTCAAAAGCAGTTGGGCAAATTCGAAGTGGAAGATCAGATTGATGCGGCTAAGGTGATTGGTAATTATTCGTATGTGGATAAAGCAAGAATTGGTATATTTGGCTGGTCGTATGGTGGCTTTATGGCTAGTAACTGTATTATGAAGGGTGCGGATGTGTTTAAGATGGCCATTGCAGTTGCCCCGGTAACCAACTGGCGTTTTTATGACAGTATTTACACCGAGCGTTATTTACAAACGCCACAGGAAAATGCTTCAGGATATGATGATAATTCGCCAATTAACTTTGTGTCTAGATTGAAAGGTAATTTCTTGTTGATTCATGGTAGTGCCGATGACAATGTACATGTACAGAATTCCATGCAGATGATTGAAGCTTTGGTGCAGGCCAATAAACAGTTTGATTGGGCGATCTATCCCGATAAAAACCATGGAATATATGGAGGCAAGACGAGAATACAATTATATAACAAAATGACGAATTTCATTAAAGAGAAACTATAATAAACCAAAATAAACTAAAACAATAATTATGAGTGAAACAACAGTAAAAACAGGACATCCTAAGGGGTTATACTTCCTCTTCTTCACAGAAATGTGGGAGCGATTTAGTTATTACGGAATGAGAGCAATCTTCATTTTGTTTATGACTAAAGTATTATTAATGAAAGATGCTGATGCGTCTCAGATTTATGGAAGTTATACGGGCTTAGTTTATTTGACGCCGCTTTTGGGAGGTTACTTGTGTGATAAATATTTAGGAAACCGAAGAAGTATTGTTATTGGAGGTTTGTTGATGGCTTTGGGACAATTTTGTATGTTCTTAAGCGCGTCTGCAGGAGCTCATGGAGGAATTGCCATTATGTGGATGGGACTGACCGCGATTATCATTGGTAACGGATTTTTCAAACCAAACATTTCAACAATGGTAGGGCAGTTGTATCCAGCCAATGACCGAAGAATAGATAGCGCCTTTACCATTTTCTACATGGGAATCAACTTGGGAGCGTTCTTTTCGCCCCTAGTGTGTGGATCAATGGATTTCAAATGGGGCTTTTTAGCGGCTGGTGTCGGAATGTTACTTGGGTTAGTAGCGTTTGTGTTAGGTCAAAAAAAATACCTGATCTCCGAAGAAGGAAAACACATTGGTTTGCCCGTTAAAAAATTGGATGCAAAAAGTATCGGAATGATTATCGGTTCGATTGGTATCATCTTCTTTATGTTGAATTTCAAGCAAATGTTCCAAAGTGATGTAGATATTATCAGTTATTTCATTTATGGCTCTATGGTAGCGATGCCTATTATCATCTTTAGTGATAAAAGTTTAAGTAAAATTGAAACGCAAAGAATTTCAGTGATCTTCATATTAGCGTTCTTCGTTATTTTCTTTTGGGGAGCTTTTGAGCAAGCTGGAGCTTCATTGACTTTGTTTGCCGATAGACAAACGGAACGTACGCTATTCGGTTGGGAAATGCCTGCCTCGTACTTTCAATCGGTAAATCCATTAGCAGTTATTTCACTTGCCCCTATTATGACCATCGTATGGGGCTATTTGTATGCCAGAAAATTAGAGCCGTCGTCTCCTAAAAAGATGGCTATTGGTTTAGGATTGGTTGCTATGGGATATGTTGTTATTGCTATTGCTGTTAAAGGTTTAGGTCTTGGAGAAAAAGTATCTATGTGGTGGCTAATTGGTCTATATGTAATTCACACTATTGGTGAATTGTGTTTATCGCCTATTGGTTTGTCAATGGTTTCTAAATTGGCTCCGTTGCGTTTGTCTTCATTGATGATGGGAACTTGGTTTTTGGCGAATGCCGCAGCCAATAAATTTGCAGGCACCTTAAGTGCATTGATTCCAGGAGGAGAAGATGGGTCAGGCGGTGCTACTCAATTTTTAGGATTCCAAATCACAAACTTATATGAGTTTTTCGTGTTGTTCATCATTATGTCGGGTGCCGCTGCAGCGATCTTGTTTGTGTTGAGTTCATGGTTAGAAAAAAGAATGCACAATGATCATGTTGAGGGTGTTGATTTAGAAGTTGAAAACCGTTAATACAATTCTAAAATATTTTTATATCTTTCAAACCTACAAGCGATGCTTGTAGGTTTTTTTAATTTAAATAAGATGGAACAAGACCAAACACTCGAACAAATTCAAAATTTTAAAGGAAAATATCCAAAGCAACTGTGGTATCTCTTCTTTTCTGAAATGTGGGAACGTTTTAGTTTTTATGGGATGCGTGGTATGTTGGCCGTATTTATGGTAAGTCAACTCAACATGAATGGCACAACGGCAAATTTACAGTATGGTGCTACCCAAGCATGGGTTTATGCTTTTACTTTTATTGGAGGTTTATTTGCCGATAAAATTCTTGGGTTGCGTAAATCTCTTTTTTGGGGAGGCATCCTAATGATTATTGGGAGTATAATTTTGGCTGTAAGTCCGAAGGCGCTTTTTTTTACGGGAATAGGCTTCTCTATTGTAGGAACTGGTTTTTTCAAACCTAATATTTCTTCAATGGTAGGACAATTATACAAAGATGGAGATGCGCGCAGAGATGCAGGCTTTTCATTGTTTTATGCTGGAATTAATCTTGGTGCTTTGCTGGGGGGTTATGTTTGTATCGCCGTAGCCAATGGGACGCTTTGGGCTACTATTGTTCCCGAAAATTTGAGATGGAATTATGCTTTTGGTTTCGCGGCGATAGTAATGCTTATTAGTTTATTGACGTTCACGCAAACCCAAAAAAGTTTAGGAGAAATAGGATTGTCACCCATAAAGCATCTTGAAAAATCTAAAAGAAACCTGTTTGAATTGTTAACTTATATTGGATCATTAGCATTGATTCCGGTTATAATTTTAATGGTAGCCAACACAGTTTACACCGATTATTTTATGATGATTATTGGTCCGCTTTCCATTCTTTATTTATTTTATGAAATGAGAAGTTTTACCGTTGCCGAAAACAAAAAACTTTTGGCCGCTTTAGTTTTTATTTTCTTTTCTATTTTCTTTTGGGCATTTTATGAACAAAGTGGAGGTTCATTAAGTTTATTCGCGGCTAATAATTTGAATAATGAATTGTTGGGCATTAAACTTGACCCAAATGGGGTAAATAATTCTTCAGGAGCTTTATTCGTAATTATTTTTGCAGGTTTGTTAGGAATTTTATGGATTTGGATGGCGAAGCGAAAAATAGAACCCAATACAGTTGTTAAATTTGGACTAGGATTTTTATTTTTAGCGGCCGGATTTTGGATATTTTATGATACCAAGTTTTTTGCGGATGCTACAGGCAGAACTTCTTTAAATTTATTCACATTTGCGTGGTTTGTCATCACTTTTGGAGAACTTTGCTTGTCGCCAATCGGGATGAGTGCCATGACTAAATTATCGCCACAAAAAACTCAGGCGGTTATTATGGGGATGTGGTTTTTGGCTAGTGCCTATGGGCAATATTTTGCTGGCTTATTGGGTGCCAATATCGCTGAAGCTTCTGAAAATTCCTCGAACCTAGACAAGCTGAACGTTTATGCAGACGGATATTATCAGTTAGCTTTGTATGCCCTAATTGCTGGTCTGCTATTAATTGTAATCTCTCCCTTTGTGAAAAAGTTAATGCAAGAAGTGAAGTAGCCAATTTGGTTTGGCACTTTTTTTGTTATATTTGATAAAAAAATAAGAATCATGAAAAAATTAGCACTGACGTTATTCCTAGTATTGGGAAGTATGACGATACAAGCACAAGAGTTGACTTGGCAAACAGATATGAATAAAGCCATGGAATTGTCTAAGAAAGAAAAGAAACCTTTATTGTTGTTTTTCACAGGTAGTGACTGGTGTGGTTGGTGCATGCGTTTGCAAAAAGAGGTGATGAAGACCCCAGAATTCACGAAATGGGCCAACGATAATGTGATTTTGGTGGAATTGGATTTCCCTAGAAATACGCCGCAGTCGCCTGACATTAAAAAACAAAATATGGAATTGCAACAAACCTTTGCGATACAAGGATATCCAACGGTATGGTTTGTAAATGCTACTAAGAAAGACGGTAAAATTAATTTAGAAAAATTAGGCAGCACGGGTTATGTAGCGGGTGGTCCTAGTGCTTGGCTGGCTGGTGCAGATAAAATCATAGGCAAGAAGAAAGCTTAGGTTTACTTTATTACCATTTATAGAATCCCTTTTCATTCGTAGAGTGAAAGGGGATTTTTTCTTTTAAGCAAGTGGCTTGCCATCGTTTAATATAGCTTTTGTAATTGGAGCCGTCCGCTATAATTTGATTTGGTTTACAGTGTTGAAGGAACCTTTCTAGATTTAGTTTTGGGGATTGTGTTAGTACTAGTATGTTTGGTTTGTCATTAGTAGGATATAAGGCTGTGCTGTCCATGATTAAGATTTTTTGTTGATGGCAGTAGCTTATATTTTGCAAAAGCTTACGTTGTTTTATACGGCAGAAATTCGCCATTAGATAGGCTTGCAAGACGCTATTGTTTTCAAGAGTGTTGAGGATAGTGTCATTGCTGTATACGGTTACTTGATGGCCGGTACGTTCGGTGATGAGGGTGTTTTTTTTGAGGTGGAAGACTATGAGTTCCGTAGTATCGGCATTGGACATTTTTTGTTGGATACAAAGGAGTTGGAAGACAACGATGCTAGTTAATGAAAGAAGTAACTTTTGGTAGTTTGGCCTTTTTAGCCAAAAAATAACCAGGAATACCATAAGGTAAGAAGTCCACAGCATTTCTTTCGAGAAGGCAATATTTCGAAGCACAAATGCTTCTTGAGTAGCGATGTAGTGTATGATGGTGTTGAGTGTTGTAATCAGCAGTTCTATGGCTTTCGCCATATAAAAGGGAAGAGGGCAAAAAAGGGCAATGAGGATGGCAAGCACCCCAACAGCCATAATGACTCCAATAAGAGGCAGTATGAGTAAGTTGGTTACAAAAAACAAACCGGGGAATTGATGGAAGTAGTAAAGGCTTAGAGGGAGGGTTCCTATTTGAGCAGCAAAGGAAACGGTGAGTATGTCCCAAGCATACGAAGTGACTTTGTGTTTAGGCTTCCAAACTTGCCCCAGTAGGGGTTGAAGCCAAAGTATGAAAAACAGCGCCAAGTAGCTCAGTTGGAATCCTACATCAAATAGAAACGAAGGTTTGAAGAGTAGGATTAGCAACAGAGAAACTAGTAAGGTATGATAAACGGCCACGGTTCTTCTTAAGTATAATCCGATGGTGAGAAAAGAAAACATGGTGGCAGAGCGCACGATTGAAGGGGATAGGCTTGCGATGATTGCAAAGGTCCAAAGGGCTCCAATCACGACAAAGGTTTTAAGTAAAGCACCTTTTCTGGTCGTAGGTATGGGTTTGAGTAAGAAGGTTATAAAAAGCATGATGAACCCTACATGTAGCCCGGAAACTGATAATACATGGACGGCACCCGCATATTGATAGTCCTTAACCAGTTCGGCGGTTATTTCTTGTTGTTGTCCTAATACTAAGGCATTTAGGATATACAATGCTTCTTTGTTGATGGCCGAGTGTTGCAGGTTGGTTATAATGTGGTTTCTAAAATTGGAGAACGAGGCCCATATGCTGGGTTGGTAGCCTATTGTTTTGATATGGGTAGGTTCCACATAACACTGTGCATAAACCTCCTGGTTTTCCAGGTACTTGCCATAGTCGAACACATTTGGGTTGGTCACCGCTTGGTTTTTATATAGGTTGCCAGCGGCTAAAACCGTGGAACCTATTTTGAAATCGGCTGTATTGGGTTGATGTATGTTGAGCAGTACTTTACCGCTGCAAGGATGGTGGTTCAGTTTTACTACATTGCAATAGAATCGGGTGTTTTTTTTAGTGCTTTTTATTTTTTCTTGGATGGAGAGAACCAGGATTTGGGGGTCTTGTTGATCCTTTAAAAAATGGGTATAGTGGCTCGGGCGTAACGCTTCTTTATGGAGTACTGCCGTTGACAATCCGAGTAGCACAGCGGCAAGTAGCACAGGTATGCCAAAAATAGACGCAGGGAGCTTGACTCTGGTGATGCCTAAGTGGGCAAGTAGCAAACTAACGATACAACATAGAAGCGCTATTAGTAAGGGATACGACGGTAAAGGGAATATTTGGAATAGAACTATCCCGAGAATAAAGGCGATGGTAATCTTAGTAAGTGGGAATTGTAAGATTTTCATTTCACTAAAGTAGTGTGAAAATCTCAAAAATGCAAGAAAATTATTCTACTACGCGATTAATTTGAACAAACGTTCTTTTATAGTAAGGCTCATTCATCGAAGAAATCACTACACCATTTTGGGTCGAAGAGTGTATAAACTTCACATCATCTTCAGTCACTTCAACGACCATGCCTACGTGATTGATTCGGTGCTGGCCGCGGTTGACAAAGAACACTAAGTCTCCTTTTTTGGCGTTACTTAGATTGGTTTTATTGCCTATAAGTGCCATTTCGTTGGAAGAACGGGGTAGTGTAATGTCGAATTTTTTAAAGGTAGAGAAGATAAGACCAGAGCAGTCGAAGCCGTTTTTGTTTGTGCCTCCGGCATGGTAAACGATTCCAAGATTATCAGAAGCTACATTGATTAGCTGTTCGGCTAAATAGCTTTCATATTCTTCGGTTATGATGATATCCGATTCGTTTTTAGTATTGAGAAGGGCAGTTTTCTTTGGGTCTGTTTTTTCAGGATCAGTAGTGCTGTTTTTAATGGTGTCAGTACTGATGGTAAGCAGGGTGTTTTTAAGAAAAGCATAGCTTTTGTGGTTTGCTGCGACAGTGAAGTTACGGCAAACGATAAGTATTAGAGCTATTTTTAGTATGCTTTTCATCCAAAAGAATTGACTGCAAAGATACCGTTTTAAAACACTAATACCAACTAATTCAGCTCTTTTAAGATTAATTTAGCAGTTTTTGCACTAGCCCCTATGCCGCCAAGTTTGCTTTCCAGGGCATCGTATTTTTCCAGTAAAGCCTTTCGGTGTTTAGGCTCGAGGAGTTTTGAAAGTTCTATTTTCAGGTTCTTTTGGGTGCACTTATCTTGGATTAATTCGGTTACAACTTCTTCGTCCATGATTAAGTTGACTAGCGAGATGTATTTCAGAGTTATGATGCGTTTTGCGATTTGATAGGAGGCCCAACTCCCTTTATAGCATACTACTTCAGGGACTTTGAATAAAGCGGTTTCTAGGGTAGCCGTACCAGAGGTTACCAATGCGGCTGTAGCGACACTGAGTAAGTCATAGGTTTGATTAGCGATGAATTTTACGTTTTTATTGGTGAGGAATTGTTCGTAAAAATGGTAGTCTTGGCTGGGTGCACCAGCGATGACAAATTGATATTCGTCAAAATCGTCCACTACACTCAACATGATAGAGAGCATTTTGGCAATTTCTTGTTTGCGGCTCCCGGGCAACAATGCGATGATGGGCTTGTCGTCTAAGTTGTTATTCGTCCTAAAGGTTGATGCTCCTGTCTGGGTACGGTTATGAATGGCATCAATTAGTGGGTGTCCTACAAAGTCAACGGGAAACTGGTGCTTGACTTCAAAGAATTCTTTTTCAAAAGGAAGAATGACAAAGAGTTTGTCGAAATCTCTCTTAACGGCTTGGATGCGGTTTTCTTTCCAGGCCCAGATTTGAGGTGCTATATAATAATGGGTTTTGATTCCCTTTTGTTTGGCCCATTTCGCAATACGCATATTGAAACCAGGATAATCGATAAAGATAATGACATCGGGTTGGAATTGTTCGATGTCAGCTTTACAGATTTTGATGTTATTTAGGATAGTTTTAAGGTTTAGAAGTACTTCGGCAAATCCCATGAAAGCTAATTCACGGTAGTGTTTTACTAAAGTTCCTCCCACATGCTGCATTAGGTCGCCGCCCCAAAATCGGATCGTTGCAGTAGCATCTTCCTTATAGAGTGCTTTCATTAAATTAGCGCCATGTAAATCGCCGGAGGCCTCTCCGGCTATGATGTAGTATTTCATATTATGCTAGCCTATTGGTTAGTTGAAGCAATGCCATCGTTCTCGTGGGTCTCATAAATTCCAAGTGTTAAGTTGGGCAATCGCATGATGGGCCGTTAAATCAAATTGCACGGGTACAATGGAGATGTAGCCATGAGCTAAGGCCCATTCATCAGTGTCTTCCCCTTTGTCTTGGTTGACGAATTCACCGGTAAGCCAGTAATAATCTTTACCAAAGGGCGTTTGTCGTTTATCAAAGCGTTCCATCCAAAGGGCTTTGGCTTGACGGCAAATTTTGATTCCTTTTATTTCTTCTTGTTTTAATTTAGGAAAATTTACATTTAGGACTGTGCCTTCGGTTAATGTCTTATTCAGTACTTCTAGGGCAATTTTTTTTATAAATGGTTTTATGGCTTCAAAGTCGGCATTCCAAGCATAATCTAACAAGGAGAATCCAATGGCGGGTATGCCTTCAATACCGGCTTCAACAGCCGCACTCATGGTCCCTGAATAAATGACATTGATGGAGGAATTAGAGCCATGGTTGACACCTGACACGCATAAATCGGGTTTCTTTTTCAAGATTTCGTTTACGGCCAATTTAACACAATCAACCGGAGTGCCAGAGCAAGCGTATTCTGTGATTTCTGCATTTTCGGCAGAGACTTTGTTGAGGTATAAGGTGCTGTTGATGGTGATGGCATGTCCCATGGCGCTTTGAGGGCTATCGGGAGCCACTACGATTACGTTTCCAATTTCGGCCATTACCGAAATTAAGGCTCGTATGCCTGGAGCGTTAATGCCGTCGTCGTTGGTAACTAAAATGGTGGGTTTCGAAATCATTTTACCGTTTTATGGATTATAGCACGATTTTTGAAGGTGCTTAGTGGCTTGCAAAATTAACTTTTTTTAAAGTTTTATAAAGATACATTTTTTATAACTTTGAACCTTTAGCTGTCGCAGGACAATATAATAATGTTTTTAACAAAAAATTATCGCCGTAAGAAAATAAGCGCCTAGTTTTTTGTTTATTTTAGACCCAAGATTAATGAAAATTTTACTACGATTTATGAAAAGAAACTATAAAATACTGCTGGTAGTTATAACATTATCAGTAGCGCTGTGGAGTTTTATGCCAAAACAAAAGGCTGCAACAGATCCAGAAAAGGACAAATTGCTCCTTGAGTTGTTGACTTTTGTTATTGAAAAAGGACATTATAATCCTGCAGCCATAGACGACACCTTTTCAAAAGGGGTTTACAAGGATTATTTAAATGCCTTAGATCCGTCTAAACGTTTCTTTTTGCAATCAGACATCGATGAGTTTGTAAAATATGAGACGGAATTGGATGACCAAATAAAAAATAAAGACTTGACCTTTTTTGATTTAACGTATGGTCGTTTGATGCAACGTATGGAAGAGAGCAAGAGCTATTATAAAGAGGCGTTGGCAGAACCATTTGATTATAAAAAAGACGAGTCGTTTAACACCGATTATGAGAAAATGCCTTTTGCGAAGTCTACGGCTGAGTTGAAAGAGCGTTGGAGATTGCAAGTTAAATTATCGGCTTTGTCTTCTTTAGTAGAGAAGCAAAAGTTGCAAGAGGATTTAGCGAAGGATGCAAACAAAACTATTGAGCAGAAATTGGCCGATTTAAGAAAAGACTCTAGCGACGAAGTTACGCCAGAAATGGAAAAGAAATTTAGAGAGGACGATGCGAAGCGTAAAAATGAGAAGCCAAAAACCTATGCAGAATTAGAGAAATCAACGCGTGAGGCTACTTTAAATTCCTTGAATGACAACTTCAGTTTCATCAAGGATTTGGACAGAGAGGATTGGTTTTCGATTTATGTAAACGCTATAGCATCAAGATTTGACCCACATACTTCTTATTTTGGGCCTTCTGAGAAAGAGAAGTTTGATGTAAGTATGAGTGGAAAGCTTGAAGGAATTGGGGCACGTTTACAAAAGAAAGGTGATTTCACCGAAATATCTGAATTAATCTCAGGCGGACCGGCTTGGAGAGGTAAGCAATTAGAGTCGGGTGACATTATTTTGAAAGTTGCTCAAAAAGATGCAGAGGCAATTGATGTCGTGGGAATGCGTCTTGATGATGTGGTTAAGAAAATTAAAGGACCTAAAGGAACTGAGGTGCGTTTGACGGTTAAAAAGCAGGACGGTACTATTAAGGTGATTACGATCATAAGAGATGAGGTTGAGATTGAAGAGACTTATGTGAAGTCTAGCATAGTGGAGAAAGACGGGTATAAATATGGAGTAATTTATTTGCCAAAATTCTATATCGACTTTGAAGATCAAAACAGTCGTGATGCAGGTAAAGACGTGGCTCTAGAAGTAGAGCGCTTGAAAGCAGAAGGCGTGCAAGGAATCGTTATGGATGTTAGAGATAATGGAGGCGGTTCTTTGAAAACGGTCGTGGATATTGCTGGATTGTTTATAGAACAAGGACCAATCGTTCAAATTAAGTCGGCTGCAGGTAAGAAAGAAGTATTGTTTGATCGCGATGCAAAAGTACAATGGGACGGTCCATTGGTAATTATGATTAATGAGTTTTCCGCTTCGGCTTCTGAGATTTTGGCAGCAGCTATACAAGATTATAAACGTGGGGTCATTATCGGAAGTAAACAATCATATGGCAAGGGAACGGTTCAAAATGTAATTGATTTGAATCAATTTGTGAGAGGCAGTACGTATGGCGATTTGGGTGCATTGAAAACAACGACCCAGAAATTTTATAGAATCAATGGCGGTTCGACTCAATTAGAAGGGGTGAAAAGTGATATTGCCATTCCAGATCGTTATGCTTATTTGAAAATGGGAGAAAAAGACATCGATAATGCGATGCCATGGGATAAAATTGATCCAGCAGATTATCATGTTTGGAATAAGCAAAACAATTTTGAATTGGCCATTGCCAAAAGTAGAGAGCGTATGTCGAATAATGCGCAAATGAAATTGATTGATGATAATGCTAAATGGTTGGATGAGCGCAATAAAGAAAACGTTTATAGTTTAAATATCGATAAGTTTAAAGCAGAACAAAAGTCTTTAGAAGACAAGAGTAAAAAATACAAATCAATAGTTGACTATAAAAACTTGTTTCAATTCAATTCGTTACCTTATGAATTGGCTGCCATGAAAAAAGACAACGTTTTAAAAGAGAAAAGAGATCGTTGGCACGAGAGTTTGTCAAAAGACATTTATATCGAAGAGGCGATTCATATATTAAATGATTTGCAATCGGAAAATAATAAAGGATTGACCAATAAGGCTAAGAAAGACAAAGCAGTGAAGTCTTAAGTTAGTACCAATAATAAAAAAGCCACCGATTAGGTGGCTTTTTTTATGTCAAATCGCGAACGATAAGGAAATTAATTTGAAAAGTAATCTTACCACTCGTTTACTTTGTTAGCATCCATCTTCAGGAAGATGAACAATAAAATCGTAAAGCCCCAAAGACCAGAACCTCCATAAGAGAAGAATGGCAGTGGTACGCCAATAGTAGGGAATATTCCCGCTACCATAGCAATATTTACAAAGAAGTGAATGAAAAGAATACTGGCTACGCAATAACCATAGACCCGACTAAACTTAGTTTTTTGTCGTTCGGCTAAATAGATAATGCGCAGGATTAGAAATAGGAATAGGGCAATGACACTAAGGGAACCAAGGAACCCCCATTCTTCACCAACGGTAGTGAAGATGTAATCGGTGTGTTGTTCAGGAACGAAGCCCCCTTTGGTTTGGGTGCCTTCTAGGTATCCTTTCCCAAACCAACCTCCAGAACCAATAGCAATTTCGGATTGGTTCGTATTATATCCAATACCTTTCATATCAACTTCTTTACCTAAGATAATGTTGAAACGGTCGCGGTGGTGTTGTTGGAATACATTGGTGAAAACATAATCTACTGAAAACACGAAGCCACTGATTAGGATCAGTATGATCGAACTTAAGATCCAATTCCGATTAATGATGCGGCTACGGTAGTAGATAAAAATGATGACTGCCAGCGCTATTCCTGTGAGGATTAATGGTTTGATCAGTAAGGCCAAAACGAATAAAACTAAGGCAATAAACCCGGTCCAAACGTACCATGAGGGTAGACCTTCTCGATACAAAACCAGGATAAACACACTATAAATTAAGGCACTTCCTGGATCGTGAGGTATAATTAACAGGATAGGGAGCCCCAATACCCCTAAGGCCTGTATTTGCCTATTGGTGTCCTTTAAGTTGACTTGTACATCACTTAAGTATTTGGCTAAAGCAAGCGCGGTACAAGCTTTTACAAATTCTGAAGGTTGTAATCCAAAGGAACCAAACGAATACCAGTTGGCTTGACCTTTAATGGTTTTGCCAAATACAAATAGTCCCGCTAGGGAGAGTAGTCCTACGATATAAATTACACTCGAAAATTTTTCATAAAACTTTCCATCCACCGATAACACCACAAAAATTAAGGGAACCGATAGAATGATGAACAGGAATTGCTTTCCATAAATCTGAGTGAAATCAAAAATCGAAGTTTCCTCGGCTATGGAAGATAAGGAAGAAGAATAGATGTTGAGCCAACCTAATATTACTAGGGTAATATAGATGCCAACACTCATCCAGTCTAGATTATTTGTTACACTTTGGTTTTTCATTTAGCTAGCGATTACGTTTTAGGTGCGGTACTTGGTTTACTACTACTACTGTCTTTCGTTGGTGCTTTTATCGTTTCTTTATCGGGATTTGCCGTTTTAGTGTTGATTAAGGTGTCTTTCACAGGTTTGGCAATAAAACGGTTGTATTCGGGTTGCAAGTCTTTGGCAAGGATTCTAGTCTCAAGATCTTTACGGGTGATTTTGCGTTTGATGTATTTTTCAATCATTAAACTGGCAATCGGTCCCGCTATCGTTGCTCCAAATCCGCCGTTTTCCACTAAGATGGCAATGGCGATCTTCGGATTGTCTTTGGGAGCAAAGGCCACAAAGATAGAGTGATCCTTCAGTTGGACACGTTTGCCATCTACCTTTGCAAAATTCTCAGCAGTACCGGTTTTACCACAAATATCGATTCCGGGTACATTTAATCCGTGCGCCGTACCAAAGTTATACACATCAAATAAACCGCTAATCATGGTTTCAAAGTGTCTTCTGTCAATGGTGGCAACATGTTTGGTTGTGAATTTTTTGTCAATGATTTGCCCTTTAATCCTTCTAACAATGTGAGGGGTGAAATAATAACCTCTATTAGCAACTGTAGCCATCATGTTGGCCAATTGCATAGGCGTCATTAAGACCTCCCCTTGTCCGATAGCATTTGATACGATGGTTTTACTGCTCCAACGCCATCCTTTGTATACTTTGTTGTAGGTTTTGGAGGTTGGGATATTTCCTTTTCTTCCGGTAGGTAAGTCATAGCCCATGAATTGTCCTAGTCCAAATGTTTTTAGATGTTTACTCCAAACATCCACCCCTACGGAAGCATCAGAGAACTTGTCTAGTGTTCGCATGTAGGAAGTAGAGAAGAATGTGTTACACGATTCGTAAATACCTCGGTGTAATTGCATTACGCCACCATGGCAGTGGCATCTCATGAAGCGGCCTGGTGCAAAACTAAACCCATGATTACACACCACCGTCGTATTTTCATCAATGGCATTTTCTTGTAATGCTATTAATCCGGTTAATATTTTAAAAGGCGACCCCGGAGGGTATTGCGCTAATAGTCCTCGATCGTATAAAGGTTTGGCTATGGAATCATGATACAACATGGTGTAATTTTTCGAACGTTGACGCCCTACTAATATGGCGGGGTCATAGGAAGGGGCGGTTACTAAGGCAAGAATCTCACCGGTTTTGGGTTCGATGGCAACGATACCACCGCGTTTGTTGATCATTAATTCTTCGCCGTATTTTTGTAATTCCCCATCAATTGAAAGGTTGATATCTTTTCCTTGTACGGCTATCGTGTCAAATTTACCTTCTTTATAGGAGGCTATTTCACGGTTGTACTTGTCTTTTTGAATGTATTTTACGCCTTTGATCCCGCGCAAAATTTCCTCATAGCTTTCTTCCACACCTTGACGACCAATTAAGTCCCCACTGTTGTAGTACTTATTTTTTTCGATGATTTTATCGTTAACTTGGGTAATGAATCCAAACACGTTAGAGCCATAGGGTACTTGGTAATCTCGAAGCGCACGTTTTTGAATATAAAATCCGGTAAAGATGCGCTGTACCTCTTGGAAGGCAGCATATTCTTTTTTGTTGAGTTGGGCTAAAAACACCGAGGGTAATCTTGGGCTATATACTTTAGCTTTAGCCATTTTTTTAAGAAAGTCCTCTTTGGTGATTTTAAGCAACGCACAGAATTCAGTCGTATCAATATTCTTAACATCTTTAGGGATTACCATGATGTCATAAGACGGTTGATTGGCGACTAAGAGTTTGCCAAATCGATCATAGATGTATCCTCTTTCGGGATAATCGTACTTTATTTTGATGGCATTGTTATCTGATTTTAATTTTAGGGAATCGTCAATGACTTGGAGGTAAAATAATCGGATTACCAATAAAATTGTTGCAATGAAAATGATTGTGGGTAACAAAACTTTTCTCATCGTTTACTGGGCTTAATGATGTAGATGATGATGATACAAGTGATGATGGTGAAGAGCGAACTTAAAACAGTCCGACCTAGGATTTCCCATAGGAAGGTGATTTTGAACACTTCGAGTATAAAAAGTACAAAATGGTGTAGAATGACGGCAAGCAAGATGAACGAAAAACGTTCGGGAGTTAATGCATCGTTAAGTTTAACCGTTTGGTATTCGTAGCTTAATCCGAAGGAGAATTTAAATAGAGCGGGTCTATAGTACGCCAGAATCAAACAAGCTGCCGCATGCACTCCACCCGAATTCCAAAACATATCCATTAGCAGCCCTAAAAAAAAGCTAGCTGCTAGTAAACCTGTTTTATTTCCGTTTACGGGATATAAAATTATAAACAGGACGTAAGGGAAGGGGTTGACAAACCCAAAGAGATCAATTCTATTGAATATCAAAACCTGTGCTGCGAGGAGCAAAATAAATCGGGCGCTATTTCCAAGGACGGCACTATTCATCTTTCTTGTTTTGATTTTCTAAATTGGTTATTTCTTCCGCGTCTTTGTTTTTGATGATGTAGACGTGACCTAGGTTAGTCATGTCATTGAACAATTTAATGTCTAATGTATAGTAATGTGTTACATCGTCTATGTACACTTTGTCTATGGTACCTATGCCAATGTTTTCCGGAAAAATGATTGATTCTCCTCCGGTAACGATCGTGTCTCCTTTGCGAACGCCGGCTAATCTTGGAACATCAATAAGTTGCACAAAGCCCGTATTTTTCCCGTTCCAAACAAGAGAACCAAAGTGATTGGACTTCTTTATTTTGGCATTGATTTTTGATTCGATATTCAAGATGCTGATTACTGTCGCATAATTTTTTGATGTATTGTCTACGATGCCCACAATGCCAGCACTATTGATTACCCCCATTTTTGGTTTTACGCCAGCGATTGCCCCTTTGTTGATGGTCAAGAAGTTTTCGTATACACTATAGGAGTTGTGGGTTACTTTAGCCACAATGATGTCTGTTTTTTTAACCCCTCTTACGCTGTCAATTTCAGGTGCTTTGGTCGTGTCTTTTAAATTGAATAGCAATGTTTTTAACCTAGCATTTTCTAAAGCAAGCTCTTGATTTTGTTCTTTCAGGCCAAAATATTCGTTGACATTATTAATTTTTTCATAGATGCCTCCTGTAAAGAAATTAGCAGAGCTTATGACTTTACTCTTGTGGTAGGAATGGGATTGGACCGTAAGGGAAAGCGATATTACTAAAAGCAGCAAAAACAGTAAGCGATTACTGTTTTTAAGTATGAAATTAAAAATTTGCTGCATCGTAAAAAATTAAATTTTTTTAAATAATCAAATCTAAAAATTCAAATTCCAAGAGTACTACAACTAGGAGCTAACTGGGAACTAAGAATTTAGTTATTTGGAATTTACTTTATAAGTATGCTTCGGAATTTAGGGATGTTTTTAAGGGCCATACCCGTACCACGAACTACAGCTCGTAAGGGGTCTTCGGCAATATACACTGGTAAATCTGTTTTTTGAGAAATACGTTTGTCTAATCCTCTTAGCATCGAACCTCCACCTGCAAGGTAAATACCAGTATTGTAAATATCGGCAGCTAATTCAGGAGGGGTTTGTGATAAGGTTTCCATGATGGCATCTTCGATACGTTGGATGGATTTATCTAAAGCTTTTGCTATTTCTCGGTAAGACACTTCCACTTGTTTTGGTTTACCGGTCAATAAATCTCTACCTTGCACCGACATGTCATCTGGTGGCGTTTCTAAGTCATCAGTAGCGGCACCTATGGTGATTTTGATTTTCTCGGCCGTACTTTCTCCAACAAATAAATTGTGTTGGGTTCTCATGTAGTAAACGATATCGTTGGTGAAAACGTCCCCGGCAATTTTAACCGATTTGTCGCAAACAATACCACCAAGCGCAATTACTGCAATTTCAGTCGTACCGCCACCGATATCCACAATCATATTTCCTTTAGGTTGCATAATATCAATACCGATACCAATAGCGGCAGCCATCGGTTCGTGGATAAGATATACTTCTTTTCCGTTTACGCGTTCACACGATTCTTTAACCGCACGCATTTCCACTTCGGTAATTCCTGAAGGGATGCATACTACCATTCTAAGCGCAGGAGTAAACATTTTTTTCTTTAAAGCCGGTATGCTTTTAATGAACATGCTGATCATTTTTTCAGAGGCATCAAAATCGGCAATTACCCCATCTTTCAATGGTCGAATGGTTTTTATGTTTTCATGTGTTTTACCCTGCATCATGTTGGCTTCTTTACCAACGGCGATGATTTTGCCCGAAATACGATCACGAGCCACAATGGAGGGGCTATCAATTACAACTTTATCATTGTGAATTATCAGAGTGTTTGCTGTACCAAGGTCAATTGCTATATCCTCGGTCATGAAATCAAAAAATCCCATATGTTTTTAGTAGGGTTTAAATGTTTATAATTTAGTAACGTACAAAGTTAAACAAATTAATGTTTAAAATGACGTGTTCCCGTAAATACCATCGCAACTTTATTTTCGTTGCAAAAATCAATACTCAATGCATCTTTTATGGAGCCTCCGGGCTGAATAACCGCTGTAATTCCTGCATGATGCGCTATTTCTACGCAATCAGGAAACGGAAAAAAAGCATCGCTTGCCATCACGGCACCGTTTAAATCAAAACCAAAAGCGTTCGCTTTTTCAATTGCTTGTTTCAACGCGTCTACTCTTGAAGTTTGGCCAGTCCCCGATGCTACTAATGTACTGTTTTTTGCGAAAACTATAGTATTCGATTTGGTATTTTTGCAAATTTTAGAAGCAAACAGTAAATCGTCTATTTCTTGAGCGCTAGGGGTGGTGTTTGTGACTGTTTTTAAATCCTCTTTAGCATCGGTCACATTATTTCTGTCTTGAACTAAAAGTCCGTTCAAACAAGTTCTTACTTGACGGTTTGGAAGCGCAACTTCATGTTGTACTAGGATAATTCTATTTTTCTTTTCGGATAAAATAGCTAGGGCTTCATCATCATAACTTGGCGCAATTACAACTTCACAAAACAAACTGTTGATTTCTGTTGCGGTAGCAGTATCAATGTTGCCGTTTGCAATTAAAACACCTCCAAAAGCGGAAGTTGGATCGCCTGCTAGAGCGGCTAAATAAGCCTCTTTCATGGTGCTTCTTGTGGCTAAACCGCAAGCATTATTGTGTTTTAGAATAGCGAAGGTTGGATCGTTTTGTTTAAATTCTAAAATTAAATTCACGGCAGCATCTACATCTAAAAGATTGTTGTATGACAATTCTTTTCCGTGCATCTTGGTAAACATTTTGTCAAATGCTCCAAAGAAAAAACCTTTTTGATGCGGGTTTTCCCCATAGCGTAAAATTTGACCGTTTTCTATACTGGTTTTGAAATAGGTTTCTTCTGTATTGAAATAAGTAAAAATCGCGGTGTCATAATGGGAAGATACGTGAAAGGCTTTCGTTGCCAGGAGCCTTCTTTGTTCTAAAGTAGTTGCGCCATTTTGGGTAACAATATGTTCTAATAACAAGGCATATTCATTTACGGAAGCTACAATAACGGTGTCCTTAAAGTTTTTGGCTGCCGCGCGTATCAGTGAAATACCACCGATGTCTATTTTCTCAATAATATCGGCTTCACTAGCACCAGAGGCAACTGTTTTTTCAAACGGATATAAATCAACAATGACTAAGTCAATTTGTGGGATGTTAAACTCTTCCATTTGTTGCACGTCACTTGGATTATCCTGACGGTTTAGGATGCCTCCAAATATTTTTGGGTGCAAGGTTTTAACACGTCCTCCTAAAATAGAAGGATAGGAGGTAACATCCTCTACTGCAACTACAGGAATTCCTAAGTTTTTGATGAATTCTTCGGTTCCACCCGTAGAATAAAGGGTTACTTTTTGTTCGTGCAGTTTGCGAACAATAGGCTCAAGTCCGTCTTTTGAAAAGACTGAAATTAAGGCTGTTTGAATCGTTTTAGTAGTACTCATAGTGTGTTGTTTTTTAAGGGCACAAAAGTAGTTTTTTTAAGTTCAATTTTCAAAGGATTGCTCACGAGATTTTTGCTTTGTTTCTATTGTTTTATTGGACTATCGTTTTCCTTGTTTGTATTAGAAGGCTTTGTGTATTACGATCACGATGCACCTTTGTACAAATCACCATGGTGATTTAGTAAAAAGACCATGGTGATTTCAGTAAAAGACCATGGTGATTTGATCCATTCACCATGGTGATTTAAAAGGCGCGTCGGGTAAAGGTCATTTATACATGCTTACGCTGCACTTTGTTTGTACCTAAAGAGAGGGGGCTTGGTAGGTTACTAGTGTTTTATTCTCGGTTGTGAAGGAATGCAAACAAAGGATAAGAGCTGTTAATCATCTACTGCAGCTAAAGATTCTCGCTAAAACCCGTAACAATTCGCGGATTGTAAATACTAATAACTTAAATTTGACTTAGAAAATAATTCCGATATGCTTCTTTACTTCCGATTGTTAAAAGAAAGTTTTGCTTTTGCTATGAATGCATTGCGCAATAATAAATTGCGTACCATGCTTTCCTTGTTGGGCGTAACGATTGGTATTTTTTCGATCATCGCTGTTTTGGCGGCAGTAGATTCTTTGGATCAGAAAATTCAAAATGATTTAAGCACTTTAGATAAAAACACGATTTACTTGACTAGTCAATGTTTTGGGCCAACGGAAGTTCCTAGATGGAAAAGAGAACAGTTCCCTAATGTGACTTTTGAAGAGTATCAATATATGAAGGGCTCGCTTGAAAATGTAGAGAACACTTGTTTTCAATATTTTACTTCCAGTCAAAACATTTCTTTTGAATCTAATACGGCTGACAATGTTAATATGGTGGCGGTGACCTCTGAATTTGTTGATATACAGCGCATGGAGTTTTCAGAGGGTCGTTTTTTCAATGAATCTGAATCGTATTCGGGCAGGCAAGTTGTGGTATTAGGGTATGATATCGCGAAAAATCTATTTGCTGAAATGGAGCCAATGGGAAAAACGGTTCGTATCTACGGTCAACGTTTTACGGTCATTGGTGTTACGAAGAAGAAGGGTAATTCAGGTATTGATATTGGAGGAGGTGATGATACTTCTGCCTTTTTGCCTTCCGCTTTTTTACGCCGAATTTATGGTGATAACAATCCGCAGGTCCTTCCAGTGATCGTTGTTAAACCTGCAAAAGGGATTGATATGGACGCTTTAAAAGGGGATATTTCGCAAAAGTTGCGCAATTTTAGAGGGGTTAAGCAAGGTGATATCGACAACTTCTTTGTCAATGTATTATCCGGGCTCACCGATATGATCGACAGTATATTAGGAAATGTAAGGATGGGAGGGATTTTAATTAGTTTCTTTTCATTTTTGGTAGGTGGTTTTGGAATCGCCAACATCATGTTTGTCTCGGTAAAAGAACGCACTAATTTAATTGGTATTCAGAAATCGCTAGGGGCCAAAAATAAATTCATCTTGTTCCAGTTCTTGTTTGAAGCCATAATACTTTGTTTAATCGGTGGGGTGATTGGTCTGGTCATTGTATGGTTATTAGCGATGTTGTTGACTAAAGTCCTTGATTTTGAATTTGTGTTAAGTATGGCAAATGTGTTGATTGGTACTGGATTGTCAATAGTTGTTGGGTTGATTTCAGGAATATTGCCTGCTGTATCAGCCTCTAAATTAGATCCAGTAGAAGCTATTAGAAGTGGCATGTAATTTTACTTGGAGTTTTAATAAAATAAAAAAGACACAAGCTTTAACTTGTGTCTTTTTTTTAGCATATAATTTCAATCTTATCGTATATCTTGATTTAAAATCAGGTCAATGTACAAGTTGATTTTATCTTTTAATTCTTTACGAGCTGTGATGAAGTCAAGGAAACCATGATCTAGAACGAACTCAGCCGTTTGGAATCCTTCGGGTAAGTCTTTTCCTGTCGTATCACGCACAACTCGGGGTCCAGCAAAACCAATAAGGGCTCCTGGCTCAGAGATGTTGATGTCGCCTAACATGGCATAGGAAGCGGTAGTTCCCCCCGTGGTTGGGTCGGTGCACAACGAAATGTAGGGGATTTTAGCTTCGGCTAATTGCGCTAATTTGGCTGATGTTTTAGCAAGTTGCATTAAAGAATAAGCGGCTTCCATCATACGAGCTCCTCCTGATTTGGAGATCATTACAAAAGGAATTTTGTTTTTGATAGAATAATCGATTCCGCGGGCAATTTTTTCTCCTACAACAGCTCCCATAGAGCCGCCAATGAAAGCAAAGTCCATACAACAAACTACTAAGTCATTTCCTTTTGATTTTCCAACAGCGGTGCGCACGGCATCTTTTAATCCGGTTTTAGTGATCGCATCTTTAAGGCGTTCTTCGTACTTTTTGGTGTCCACAAAATGCAAGGGGTCTTTCGAAGTCATTTTGGCATCTAATTCTTTGAACTCGTTATTGTCAAATAAAATTTCGAAGTATTCTTTACTGCCAATTCTAACGTGAAAATCATCTTCGGGACTTACCCAAAGGTTTCTTGCCAATTCGTCTTGGTCGATGATTTTACCCGTTGGCGATTTATACCAAAGTCCTTTTGGAACGTCTTTTTTATCTTCTGTTGCGGTAGTAATCCCTTTTTCTGTTCTTTTAAACCAAGCCATAATTTAGTATTGAATTATGCATTATTCCTTATGAATTATGTTGCATCACAAGGCACAATTTGAATTTATAATGTGTTAACGTTATTTAAATCAGCAAACGCTTGCTCTAATCTTTTGTTGAAGGTAAGTTCGCCCTCTCTAATCCATTTTCTTGGATCGTAGTGTTTTTTATTAGGGGCATCCGCTCCTTCAGGATTTCCTATTTGAGCGCGCAAGTATTCTATATTGTTTACCATATAGTCACGAATTCCTTCGGTGTAGGCAAATTGTAAGTCGGTATCAATATTCATTTTAATAACACCATACGAGATTGCTTCTCTAATCTCTTCTAGGGTTGAACCAGAGCCACCGTGGAAAACGAAGTCTACTGGGTTTGCCCCTGTATTGAATTTATTTTGAACATACTCTTGGGAGTTTTTCAAAATCTTTGGCGTAAGTTTTACGTTTCCTGGTTTGTAGACCCCATGTACATTACCAAACGACGCGGCAATCGTAAATCGCGGAGAAACTTTAAGTAATTCTTCGTAGGCATATGCTACCTCGGAAGGTTGCGTATATAATTTAGAACTGTCCACGTCTGAATTGTCTACTCCATCTTCTTCACCACCGGTTATTCCCAATTCGATTTCTAAGGTCATGCCCATTTTGCTCATACGGGCTAAATATGTTTTACAGATTTCGATATTTTCTTCGATAGGCTCTTCTGATAAATCAATCATGTGCGATGAGAAAAGCGGTTTACCCGTTGCTGCAAAATGTTTTTCAGAAGCTTCTAAAAGGCCGTCAATCCATGGCAAAAGTTTTTTTGCGCAATGGTCCGTATGTAAAATTACAGTAGCTCCATACGCTTCTGCCAACGTATGTACGTGTTTTGCGCCAGCGATACCACCTGCTATAGCTGCTTTTTCTCCAGCGTTAGAAAGTCCTTTGCCCGCATTATACGCTGCTCCACCATTAGAAAACTGAATAATTACAGGAGCATTTAGTTTAGCAGCTGTCTCTAAAACACCATTAATGGTACTTGATCCAATTACATTGACTGCCGGAAGCGCAAAGCCTTTTTCTTTTGCATAGCTAAATATTGCTTGAACATCATCTCCGGTTGCTACTCCTGGTTTTATATTGTGTGCCATTGTTTTGTGTTGTTTTTTAGTTAAGGGTACAAAAATAATAATTTCTGATTTTAGAAAGGGTAATTTATACCAATATTTAAAACCGATTTGTTAAAGCGTATTTCTTTAAGCCATTTGTCTTCGGTTCTTGCAGGATTGTAGGTTTTGAATCCCATGTCGAAACGAAGGATGAAGAAATTAAAATCATAACGGAATCCGAAACCAGACCCTACTGCTATGTTTTCCAAGGATTTTAAATTGCTAAAAATGGAAGGTTCAAAGGTAGTGTTGTCTAATACATTCCATATGTTTCCGGAATCCACAAATAGGGCCCCATTAAGTTTTTGGAATATGTTAAAACGCAGTTCGGTACTGAACATTAATTTCATGTTAGCTTCATTGAAATCGAGAATACTGCTGCTTCCTCCCGGTCCTAAACTGTAGGATTGCCATGCCCTATTGTCATTAGAGCCTCCTGCGAAATAACTTCGCGAAAAGGGGATGCTGTTTGAATTTCCATAGGGGATTGCGATACCGAAGAAGGCCCGCGTAGCCAATACTTTTTTACGGCTTAGATCCCAATGCTTAATAAATTCAAATTCAGATTTAATGTATTGTGAAAACTCTACATCAAAGATGGTATTGGCTCCATTTTGATTTTTTAATTGTTTTGCCGCACTAGCGAAAAGCGAAAGTATGTTACCCGCCGACTCTAATTTTGTCTTAAACGCGTAAAAATCATTGTCGAATAAATCTTTTTGCGACGTTTTAGAGTAGGCAATGCTGGAGGCAAAAATCAAGTTGTTTTCGGTTAAGCGAACCTGTCTTTCTGCGATACTGAGTACTGATTTTAAGTCGGCCGCCGTAATACCCAAACTGTTTGGCGTTGTTAAGGCGTCTAGTAGGAACCCATTGGTTCCCGTTTCAATAATAAGGTTGTTGTTTTCGTCTAGATAATTGCTGTTAACCGTATAGTTTTGTGCTATAGTGTTTAAGGTGTTATACGATGATTTATAGATGTTGAAATAATTGGCGGGATTCAGATTTTTTACAAATTGGATGTTGAATAGGTCAAATTTAAAATTGGTGTTTTTCTTGGGGGTCCAATTGTAAGTAAGGGAACTGGTAAAGTTTTGTTTGTCTAATCCAATATTAGTTTGTTTAGAATATCCCACGCTTAATTTCGTGAAGGGAATCATCGTTTTTGGGATTATTTTATCGGTTTTAAACGGCAGAAATAATCGAGGGAAATTGAGGTTTGCATCTACTCCTATCTCTGAAATATTGAAAAAATTATTGTTAGGATTGGCTAAGTCTTTAGAGGATCCAATATTACCTCTAAAGCCAATGTCAAATGTTTCGGCACCATTAAACACATTTCTGATGCCCAGGAACGTATTTCCAGTGATTCCAAAGTCTTGAATGTTTGAATGGGAAAAGTCATTGGATATCCCGTAGGTGTATTTGTCTCTTGGAGGCAGGTAAATATTAGCAATTAATCCATTTTTTTGTGATTTGTCTTCTATGTATTGAATTAAGGGATAATTGAAAACTTTTAGGTTGCTCAAGTATTTTGAGGTTAAGGCATTTTTGGTGTCAGCATAATAATTTCCTTTGGTTACAAAGATGCCATCGGTAATCGCTTTAGGACGGTATTTTATTTTGTTAACTCCATAGAGGGTAAAGTCTTTGTAAGTTAGACTGTCGGTTATTTTTGCAGTAGGATCGTTAGGGTTGTGGTCTGTGTAAATGTTTACTTTACTGATTTTGTACAATTCAAAAGGAGCAGATGTTATACTATCTTCTGTTCGGATGGATTCGTTTTCCACTAATAACTCTACATTTACTTTATGTGTTTTTTTAATGGTATCTAGATTGTAGGTAATGTAATTTTGTTGAAAGCGGAAGGCCCCATTATTTCTAAATTCTTCGGTAATTCTGTTTTTCTCCTCATCGAATTTGACTTTGTTGAATTGGTCTCCTTTTTTTAAAAGAGCAGCCGCCTTTCTCAGTTGGTAAATGGAATCTAGAGGATGGCTAGAAATAGAAGTGCTTAAGGTATCAATGGTATACGGTTTTCCATTAATGATATCGTATTTTATCTTCACTTTTTTGGATTCAAGGCTATCGATTTTATAATGCGTTGTTACATCAAAATATCCTTTATTGAAATAGTATGATTTTAAGCGGAGTAGCGATTTTCTGGTGCTAATCGTGTCTAAAATTACGGGCGCCTCTCCGGTTTTTCTTAAAAAATCATCAATACCCGAATAGAGGAATGATTCCCCTAGACGTTTTACTTGTTTTTTAGAAAGCCATTTGGCTTTATGGTAATACCGTTTGGGGTTTTTAATCATTTTCGCTTTGAAAAGAGAATCTGATTTTGGTTTAGCCAAATTAAATAGATTCAGTCGAAGATGATAGCCTAAAATGGAGGTGTTTTGTTTTTGATACAGTTGGTTAAAAATGTCTTCGGTATTGTCTTTTTTTCCGTCCACATAAATATCATTTTTGGTTAGAAGTTTTTTTCCTTCGGGCACTCTTTTTGTTGTGTTGCAACTAAAGATAATTAGCCCAGTTAGAATAAATAATGATATTTTTGTGATACTATTTTTCAAGTGTTGTGAAATATTTAATTCAAAAGTACAGTATTTTATGGTTAGTAAAAACCAAATAAAATTAATTACCAGTCTTCAGCATAAAAAATACCGACAAGAACAGCAATTGTTTTTAGCGGAGGGTGTAAAAGTAATACAGGAATTATTAGAATCAAATTTTGAGCTAGAACATTTATTTGAAACAAAATACCTTTTTAATCAAGTAGCTACCAATAAAAAAACGCTTGTTAATGAGCAGGATATGAAGCGTATTTCGGCCTTAACAACGCCAAGTAGTTGTTTGGCAATGTTCAAAATGCCTAAAGCTAAGCCTATAGAAGAGCGCGGGCTTATTATCGCGTTAGATGCTGTAAGAGACCCTGGGAATTTGGGTACTATCATAAGGCTGTGCGATTGGTTTGGGGTTCCTCAGCTATTATGCTCTCTAGAGACGGTAGATTTGTTTAACACAAAAGTAGTGCAAGCCACTATGGGTTCAATTTCTAGGGTGAATGTAAGCTATGTAGTGTTGGATGATTTTTTAGCAACGACCTCATTACCTGTTTTTGGAACCTTTATGGACGGCGCAAATGTGTATGAACAAGCGCTGCCGAAAGATGGGATTTTGGTTTTAGGAAATGAAGCCAATGGGATTTCAAGTCAAATAGAAGCGCGCATTACAAAGAAACTTGCCATTCCGAGATTTGGTGCTGTTCAAAAAACAGAAAGTTTAAATGTTGCTACGGCTGCGGCTATTTTCTTGAGTGAATTCAGAAGAAATGCTTAATGGAACGTAAAGTTTATTACAACGGCTCTTGTTCGTAGCGATTGAATATTACTGGTCCAAGGGCTGTTTGGATCGGCATCCCTAATTAATTCGTCATTAAATCCGAATACTCCTCTTATAGAAGGAGAAAACTTGAAGTATTCAAAATACAAGTCAACACCAAAACCAATTTGGTAGTTTTGTGTCCATGGTTTTACTCTGAATTTCTGTTCGGAATTATCGTCTTTAGATTTCGAATTACTGGAAAGATTCAAGGTTGAGGAAACCCCGCCAATAAGGAAGGGACGAACATTTCCGGTACGCAATGAGCAAAATTTCAATAAAATAGGGAAATCTATATAGGTTGCTTTTACTTCTCTTATGGCGTCTTTGTCACTGGTAAATCCAGAGTACGTTAGGGTTCTACTGGCGTAATATAAGCCGGGTTCAAAGCGCAATTCTAAATATTCTTGTAGTCTTAGACTGCCTACTAGACCGACATTAAAACCCGTATGTCCTTGAACATTAATGTCATAACCCGGAATTTTGTAATCTGTTTTGTAATCGAAGGTACTGAAGCCTAAAAAGTAGCCCCAATAAATTCTTTGTTTGTCAAAATTTTCTAGGTTTATTATGGGGTCTTTTGTGAATAAGCTTCGGCCAAGTTGCGCTTGACTTTGTAAAGATATGAGGAGTAAAAGGGTTACTATTTTTTTCATGGCTTCCGAGAAAAACGCAATTTATTTTTTAGTTGCTGTGTAAATGGTTGCTACACCAAATGTTTGTGGCAAAGCTTTACATTCAGTAAACGAAACTTTTTGCAAAATATTGTTTAATGCTTCTCCAAAAGGGAAGTTTGCGGCTGATTCTGATAAATATCCGTAGGCATTATTGTCTTTGGAAAAGATCTTGCCAATTATGGGTAATATGAATTTCGTATAAAAGGAGTATCCTTGTTTGAATGGAAATTTAGTGGGCACCGAAGTTTCCAGAATCACTAAAATCCCGTTAGGCTTTAATACGCGGTAGATTTCTGCCAATCCTTTTTCCAAGGTCTCGAAGTTTCTGATGCCAAATGAAACGGTAATGGCGTCGAAGTAGTCGTTAGCATAAGGGATGTTTTCACTGTCACCAACCACCATTTCGATTTTGCTGTCAAGATTTTTGCTTTCAATCTTCTTTTTCCCGACGTCTAGCATCCCAACAGAAAGGTCTAGACCTATAATTTTTTTGGCAGAAGTAGTTGCCATTAAGATCGCTAAGTCGCCTGTACCAGTAGCAATATCTAGAATCGAATCAGGATTAGTAGCAGCCACTAACGCTACAACTTTTTTTCGCCATTTCACATCAATCCCAAGCGTGATAATTCGGTTTAAGCCATCGTAATTGCCTGATATTGTATCAAACATTTGAGTGACTTGTTCTTTCTTTCCAAGCGATGAATCTTTATAGGGCAAAACACTTTTAGACATTAGCTATTTTTTCGACAAATATAAGCCAATATTTTGATTGAAATAGTGCGTTTCCAAGTATGGTTTGCAGCTCCAATCATGTCTTTGTAGTAAAATTACAGTATAAATTAGAAAAAAATCCCCATAGTTGGGGATTTTTTTCTAATTTATTATTAGAAACTTTGTAACAGTAAAACTAAAAATAAATAACAACATGAAAGCAGGAATCATTATTGCAGAAATGAAATGGGTGTTGATTTCCATAGTAGTCACATTCCTTTTGCTTTTTCTATTAAAAGATTCGATCAACTTAATTGGTGGCAATGTGGTTGATTTACACTTGTTTATTGGGTTAAATAATTTTTTGGAAGTCTTAACATATTTCACCTTTAGCACTTTTGTGGTATTTGGCGTTAAAGGATTTTATGAAATGTATTCTGATAAGATTTCAAATGTAATAATGATCGTTTCAGGTTTAGTTCTGGTAGTCATTATTTTCATCCTAAGCTGCCAGATTTTATTGGAAACATAAGATTGGTAATGCTTTTATTTATTTTTGTTTTAAAGCACCCCGTAGGGTGCTTTTTTATTTTTTTTTGAACGTTAAAAATGTAAATTCAAAAAGGTGTTTTTCGTCTTTGGGATGGAACTCTTCAAATTCTAATTGCCATTCGTTTGGGTTGATTTCAGGAAAAAAAGTATCAGCATCAAAGGTTGCATGTACTTTGGTGATGTCGATTTTGTCAGCAATTCCAATAGATTGTTTATAGATTTCTCCTCCCCCAATTACAAAATTCTCAGCATCAATAGGGCATGCGTCAATTGCGGCTTCTAAGGAATTTACTACGATACAGCCTTCGGGAGTATAATTTTTTTGCCTTGTGATAATTACATGGGTTCGATTGGGTAAAGGTTTTGGAAAGCTCTCAAAGGTCTTTCGTCCCATAATGATGTAATGTCCTGAAGTTAAGGCTTTGAATCTTTTGAAATCTTCTGGTAAATGCCATAAAAGTTGATTGTCTTTACCTAAAGCATTATTTTCTGCTACAGCAGCGATTAGCGTTATCATTATGCTGGCTTATTATTGTTTGTGATACTATTTTTCAATGGTTTTTTTAATTACGTTGAAACGGTTATTTCAATTCTTTTGTTTTAATTCTTTCCGAAATCATTAGGCTCTTCTATGAGCAGTACCCTGATATCGTTAAGTTTGTTAGAGGTTTGCTTCTTATGAATCGCAGCGGGTAACAGCATGAACATAGGTTCTCAAGGCGTAAATTGTGGTTTAAAGGTAAAATTTAATTTTAAATTGAGGCTATTGTGTTTTAAGATAATTCAATAAGAAAACGTTTTCTTAGTTCGACTACTAAGTATAAAAAGGCTAATATTTATAAATTTACTTTAAAAATTGCTTACATTTTGATAATGTGCTAAAAATCAACTCGTATGTTATACGTAAAAAAAAATCGTGTTACTTTGCTTCATAAATCTATAAATGAATAAGTTATGGCAATTAAGAAACAATTTATTAAAACGAAACCTGTAGTTAAAGTTACTTTTTCAATTGAGGCAAAAAAAGCAAATGTTGCCGCGGTAGTAGGTGATTTTAATAATTGGAATCCCTCTGAGGGAACCTTAGCAAAGTTAAAGAACGGTACCTTTAAAGCCGTTTTTGATTTGCCAAAAGATCATTCTTTCGAGTTTAAATATATAGTTGATGGTTCGTATGTAAATGATCCAGAGGCTGACGGATATGCGTATAATGATTTTGCGGGATCAGAAAACAGTGTGTTAGCATTGTAGTATTTACGTAGTAAATATAAAAGGCCCGCTTTTTTAAGTGGGCCTTTTATATTGATACCATAGGATTGTCTACTATGCGTTGGCGGTTTGTATGCTAGCAGTATTGCTTTGTACTTTAAGCTGTTCTGCTAATTTTTCGGCTTGACTTCTCAATTCGTTTACGGCAGTGCTTTCCCAAAGTTCTCCTTTTAAATTGCCTCCTAAGGTGAATAGATTGCTGTGTGCCTTGCCTTCTGCATTTATTATTTGATAGGTTTCAGTATTAGTAGTTATTCCTAATTTTAAGGGGTCTTGGGTTAATATGCCTTTTAACAGGCAATTTTTCAGGAAACTTTGTTCCACATTATTTAAATCAGTTTCAGGTCCGGTGCAATTGATAATTCTTGACACTTTTAGCGTTTTTACGGTATGGTCCTTTTTGTCGAAATACTCTACAATTATTCCTTCTAGACCTTCTGTAAAATTCAATATTTTTCCTGAATTAATATGTAATTTACCTTCAATACGTAATTTTTGAATTTTGTCGTGCGTATGAGTAGGGAGGCGGTGGCGGGCTACGCCCCACAAATGACGCAGTTTTGACATGAAGATACTTTTTTCTTCCACCGTAAATCGTTTCCAGATACTTTGGGTGTATGGTCGCAAGGAATCGATCACGGGTTCGGCAGTTGCGCCATATTCACGTGCCATTTTTATGTGTTTTTTTACTAATTTAAAGAGTTCAAACAAGGACATATCATCTTTTAATTCTTCGGTCAATTTGGTGTACTTCAATCCATTGTGACGATGCGGTAAGACGTTGAATCCATTAGGAGAAATAGAATAGATATCATTTTTAAAACCTTGTTCTATCAAGGAGACAACCGTATCAACCATAGTTAGTCCATTTCCAACGATAAGTACAGGCATGTTCTGGTTTATATTTTGCACGGAATTAACGGTCCAAGGATTTTGGAAATAATTTTTGCTTTGATAAAAGTCGGTATTTTTAATTCTGGGGTTTCGTGGAACTAAATTTCCGGAAGCAATAATGCAGTCGTCTACTTTTATTTTTTGTTCATTGGCAAGCCAAAGCATTACGGCATCTTTATGGGGTTCTAAATCCACTACAAAACTCTCTACAACGGTTATCGTAATATTTTTAGAAGCTGCTAAAGCGGTGGCGTTTTTCCAGATGTCTAGTAAGTATTCGCCGAATAACTTTCTTGGTAAAAATGAATTAGCGATCAGCGTTCTGTCTTTGTCTTTAAAGGATTCTTTTTTCATTACCCAGTCTAAAAAGGCGTCTGGATTAGTAGAATAGGCACTCATTTTTCCAGTGATAACATTTAATAAATGTTTGTCTGAATAGGGGTTGTAGGCAAAGCCCTTATTAAGGGTTTCCTTTTCGTTAATTACTATAATTTCAAAGGGAGACGTTGATTTTTCAATAAGTTGAACGGCAGTCATGGTTCCCGTAAAACCCGCGCCGATTATCCCGATTGTTTTCATACTGTATTGGTTAGTTGCGCATAAAAATAATCAAAAAAGAACACCAACTAATGATTGGTAGTTTATTTTTGAAATTTAGAATGATTTTAAACCGCTACGGCGCCCTTAATGTGTGGGTGCGGATCGTAATCGTTTAACGTGAAATCTTCAAACGTAAAGTCGAAAATGTTTTTCACGTTAGGATTCAAGATCATTTTGGGTAGGGGTTTTGGTTCTCTTGAGAGTTGTAATTCTACTTGTTCAAAATGATTGTTGTAGATATGAGCATCTCCAAAAGTGTGGATAAACTCTCCTACTTGTAATTCGCACACTTGTGCAATCATCATCGTAAATAGGGCATAGGAAGCAATATTAAACGGAACCCCTAGGAATATGTCTGCACTTCTTTGATACAGCTGACAAGATAGTTTTCCATCGGCTACGTAAAACTGAAAAAAAGCATGGCAGGGTGGTAATGCGGCTTTATTCAGTGCTACATTTTCAGCAAATGTTTTTGTTGTATCGGGTAATACAGAGGGATTCCACGCAGAGACTAACATTCGTCTACTATTTGGATTTTTCTTTAACGTGTCTATTAGTTCGCTTATTTGGTCAATTTCTTCGCTATTCCAATTGCGCCATTGGTGTCCATATACGGGGCCTAAATCGCCATTTTCGTCTGCCCATTCATCCCATATTTTCACACCATTATCTTTTAAATAGGCTATGTTAGTGTCGCCTTTTAAAAACCAAAGTAACTCATATATAATTGATTTTAAATGCAGTTTTTTAGTAGTTACCATTGGGAATCCATCATTTAAATCAAAACGCATTTGGTACCCAAAAACACTTTTGGTCCCCGTTCCTGTTCGGTCTCCTTTTTGACAGCCGTTTTCCATAACATGTCGCACTAAATCATGGTATTGTTTCATTTTTGTTAATTTGGTTATAGGTTGTTTGACAATAAGGTAGTATTCGATTATGTAGTGGTACTAGCTCTCTCTTTTAGATATTTCGTCCCTTATTTTCGCAGCCTTTTCGTAATCTTCTTCTTGAACCGCTTTTTCTAGGGCTTCATGTAATTCAGTTAAGCTCATTTTACTATAGACCTGGGATGAATCAGGATCACTATCAATTCCAAAAGTTTCTGGTGTAGAAAGTACTCCTTCATCTTCTAAATTTTGATTTTCTAATTCAGAAGGATTAGCGTTTAGGTATATTCCAGCTTTATCTAAAATATTCTTGTATGTGAATATTGGAGCGTTAAAACGCAAGGCCAATGCAATGGCATCAGACGTTCGTGCATCTATAATTTCCTCAATTTTATCTCTTTCGCATATGATGCTGGAATAAAAAACGCCATCAACTAATTTGTGAATGATGACTTGTTTAACAATGATGTCAAATCGATCGGCAAAACTTTTGAACAAATCATGCGTTAAAGGTCTCGGAGGTTTTATTTCTTTTTCCAGCGCAATGGCAATGGATTGTGCTTCGAAAGCACCAATAACAATAGGTAATTTACGTTCTCCGTCGACTTCATTTAAAATTAAAGCATACGCGCCGTTTTGCGTTTGACTATAAGAAATTCCTTTTATAGTTAGTTTTACTAAACTCATTATTATTGTTATCAGTTTTGGTTTTCGGCATTTTAGGGGCTGAAAACTATTATTTGTTTTACTGCTGACCGGGCAGATATCTATATTTTTGATTTGGCATGAGGTTTTGGAAGTCTATACCAATGGAACCTATAGATTGTGGCCTTGTGCAGGTTATGGACTGCAAAGTAACAAAAACTTTTCGCTTCAAAAAATGAAACCAAAAAAAAAGAGCTATCAGATATTTTATTTTTCTGACAGCTCTTGTTTGAATTAATAAGTTGGATTTATGCGTTTTGAGCCTTAAACTCTTTTATTTTTTGCGTTAACCTAGGTACGATATCGAAAGCATCTCCAACCACACCGTAGTCAGCCACTTTAAAGAAAGGTGCTTCTGGGTCGGTATTGATGACCACTTTTACTTTAGAAGAATTGATACCTGCAATGTGTTGTATTGCGCCAGAGATACCAATTGCGATATATAGATTGGTTGCAACGGGCTTGCCAGTTTGCCCAACGTGCTCGCTATGAGGTCTCCAACCTAAGTCTGAAACCGGTTTAGAACAAGCCGTTGCTGCGCCTAATACCGTTGCTAAATCTTCAAGTATGCCCCAGTTTTCAGGACCTTTTAATCCACGTCCTCCAGATACAACTATGTCAGCGTCTGCAATAGTCACTTTTCCGGTGGTTTTTTCGATTGATGCTACTTTGCTTGTGAAATCATTTTCATTCAAGGTAGGTGCAAACGTCTCCTCGCTGCCATTTGTTGCACTTTCAAATATACCGTATGAATTTTTAGCGATGCTCACTACTTTAACATCTGTTGCAATTTCTGTGACAGTGAAAGCCTTGTTGGAAAATGCATTTCTCTTTACCTGGAACGGCGTTGTGGTTATGGGAAGTCCGACTACATTTGAAGCAAAACCGGCGTCTAAACCAACCGCTAATGCGGGTGCTAAGTACAAACTATCGGTGCTAGAAGACAATACGATTACTTTTGCGCCTTCTTTTTGGGCAGCTTGTTTTATAACATCGGCATAGGCTTTGGCATTGAAATTTATCAATTTATCGTCAGTAACTTTTAAGATTTTAGCTACTCCATAGTTGGATAAATCCGCAACATTTGATGAGTTGATTGTCACAGCCGTAACCGTTGTTCCTAAGGAATCGGCAACTTTTTTTGCATAAGAAGCTAATTCAAAAGCAACTTTTTTTAATTTTCCTTCTGCTGATTCTGCATATATTAATAATGACATGGTTCGTGTTTTAAAATTAGATAACTTTTGCTTCGTTATGAAGTAAATTGATTAATTCGTCTAAATTGTCAGCAGCAACTAGTTTGACCGCTGATTTTGGAGCTGGTTTTTCAAACTTGATTGCTTTAGTATTTGTTTGAGCCGAGATTGGTTCTGTTATTGTTAATACTTTTGTTCTGGCGGTCATTATGCCGCGCATATTGGGAATGCGTAAGTCTTTTTCTTCTACTAGTCCTTTTTGTCCACCAATCACTAACGGTAGCGCTGTTGCGATGATTTCTTTACCGCCATCAATTTCACGGGATGCTTTAGCGGAAGTACCTTCGATTGTTAATTCGGTACACGAATTTACAAAGTTGTAATTTAGTAAGGACGCTAACATCCCTGGAACCATACCTCCATTATAATCTAGGGATTCTTTTCCACATATGATTAGATCGTAATTACCGTTTTTTGCGATCTCAGCTAATTGTTTGGCTACATAAAATCCATCCGTCGGATTTGCGTTCACTCTAATGGCTTCGTTGGCTCCAATGGCTAGTGCTTTTCTAAGGGTTGCTTCAGCATCTGTGCCTCCAACATTAACTACAGTGACGTTGGCTCCTTGTTGTTCTTGAAACCAAATCGCTCTTGTTAATCCAAATTCATCATTAGGATTAATAACAAACTGCACTCCATTAGTGTCAAATTCAGTATCGCCGTTCACGAAATTGATTTTGGAAGTAGTATCAGGCACGTGACTGATGCAGACTAATATTTTCATAAGATTTAAGTATTTGTTGTGAAATTAGAGGTACAAAATTAGGATATTATTTTGAATAATGTACTATGCGTGCATAACATATTCCGCTATTATATCGATTTCGTAAAAGATAATTGGATTGAATCTATTTTGATTTATAAACTTAGCTAGTGGAGCATGATGATTTCTAGCGTAAATGTGTTTTTTAATCATATTAATTTTTATTTTTGCCATTCAAAATTTAATGGAACATATAGAAATTCTATGAGAACAATACAATTTAGAGAAGCGATTGCTGAGGCGATGAGTGAAGAAATGCGTCGTGACGAATCAGTTTATTTGATGGGAGAAGAAGTTGCTGAATATAATGGTGCGTACAAAGCATCAAAAGGGATGTTAGATGAATTTGGTCCGAAAAGGGTAATTGATACACCAATTGCAGAGTTGGGTTTTGCCGGAATTGCAGTTGGATCTGCTATGAACGGTTGTAGACCTATTGTGGAATATATGACGTTTAACTTTTCTTTGGTCGGGATTGATCAAATTATTAATAATGCTGCAAAAATGCGTCAAATGTCGGCCGGGCAATTTCCAATGCCGATGGTTTTTAGAGGACCTACCGCTTCTGCTGGACAATTAGGAGCAACACATTCACAGGCTTTCGAGAATTGGTTTGCTAATACACCAGGATTAAAAGTGGTGGTGCCATCTACTGTTTATGATGCAAAAGGATTGCTTAAAGCAGCCATACGAGATAATGATCCCGTAATTTTTATGGAATCAGAACAAATGTATGGAGACAAAGGGGAAGTGCCTGAGGGAGATTACACGATACCCTTAGGTGTTGCAGAAGTGAAAAGAGAAGGGACCGATGTTACTATAGTTTCCTTTGGAAAAATCATCAAAGAAGCTCATATTGCTGCAGATGAATTAGCTAAAGAAGGAATTTCGTGCGAGATCATTGATTTAAGAACGGTTCGACCAATGGATTATGATACGATAATCAATTCGGTTAAGAAAACAAACAGGTTAGTAGTTTTAGAGGAAGCATGGCCATTTGCTAGTGTGGCTTCGGAAATTACCTATATGGTTCAAGAGCGAGCTTTTGATTATTTAGACGCTCCCATTCAGAGAATCACGACAGCAGATACCCCTGCTCCTTATTCCCCTACCTTATTAAAAGAATGGTTGCCAAATGCTGATGATGTTGTTAAAGCGGTGAAAAAAGTAGCCTACAAATAATTTAAAATTAACTATATTTGAAACTTCATCAAGAATTACTTGATGAAGTTTTTTTTTGGATATGAAAAAGATTTTTAGTTGTTTATTTTTAATACTATTTGTTACTGTAGTTTCTGCTCAAACAAAAGTTAGTGGGATTGTTTTAGACAATTCGAAACAACCGGTACCGTATGCTAATGTTGTTTTTAAAGGTTCCAAAACGGGTGTGGTTTCTAATGAAGATGGACGTTTTTATATAGAGTCTCCAGAGAATTATACGGCTTTAATTGTTTCGTTCGTTGGATTTCCGGATAAAGAAGTGAAGTTGCCCAAGCAAGTTAATTATGATTTCAAGATTATTTTAACCGAAGGCAATACTTTGAAGGAGGTTAAAATATATTCTGGTAAGACATCCAAAAAGAACAATCCAGCTTTGGATATACTTCGAAAAATATGGGAACGACGAAGAAAGAATGGTTTGAAAATGTTTAAGCAATACCAGTATGATAAATACGAGAAGGTTGAGTTTGATATGAATACCATTGACAGTGCCTTTATGAAAAGTAAAATTTTCAAAGGAATGGAATTCGTTTTTAAAAATGTAGACACTTCAAAAGTTACGGGTAAGACCTATTTGCCCATCTTCATTAATGAGACACTTTCGGAATTTTATGGTGATAATCAAACGAAGAAAACTAAAGAGATTCTTAAGGCAAATAAGAATTCAGGATTAGGGAATGGCGATGGAGTAAATATGTTTATTAAAGATTTGTACAGCGATTTTGATATTTATGATAATTATTTAAACTTCTTTGATAAGAGTTTCACAAGTCCTTTATCTCGAACAGGTATTGATGTTTATAATTATGTTTTGGCAGATACAGCTGTTATTGATAAGAAGTTGTGTTACAATATCGTGTTTTATCCCCGTCGTAAAAACGAACTAACCTTCAAAGGAGATTTTTGGGTTAACGATACCACGTTCGCTATTAAGTCGATTAATATGGCCGTTACTAAAAGTGCCAATATTAACTGGGTCAAAGATATTTATATAGAGCAAGAATTTGAGGTGTTGAATGATTCTGTTTTTCTGCCTACACGCGATTATATGATGTCTGATTTTGCTTTGCGAAAAAAAGAGGAATCTAAAGGTGTTTATGGTAAAAGAACGACACTCTACAAGAACTTTAAATTTAACGAAAAGAAACCTGATAAGTTCTATAAAGACGAAGTTAATTATATAGATAATTCTGTCTACGCTAAGTCAGATGAGTTTTGGCAAGAAAATCGATTTGAAAAGCTTAATAAAGATGAGGTCAAGATATACAAGATGATTGATACGCTTAAGACGGTAAAACGGTTTAAGCAAATTTACAGTTTGGTTTCTATTTTAGGAAGTGGATATGTTCAATATGGACATTTTGATTATGGGCCAATATTTTCTACTATTGGTTATAATCAAGTTGAAGGATTGAGGTTAAGAGCAGGGGGGAGAACTTATTTTGGACCAAATGATTTATGGCGTTTGCAAGGGTATACCGCCTATGGATTTCAAGATAATAAATTCAAATATGGTGCTTCCGGGAAATGGATGATAGATAAGAAAAATCGAATTATCATATCGGGAGGAAATCGCAGGGATGTAGAACAGATTGGCGCTAGTTTGACTACGACTAATGATGTTTTAGGTAGAAGTTATGCGTCCTCAGGATTATTTACTACGGGGTCTAATGGAAAGCTAACTAATATTAATTTGACTTCTCTTCAAGGTGAAATCGAACCACTAAAGAACCTCACACTTCAACTTGGATTTACTTATAGAACATTAGAGTCTGCCTCTTCAACATTTAAATTGGATTATTACATAGATGATACTCATACTACAACAAAAAGCGAGGTGAAGCAATCCGAGTTGAATTTACAAATAGAATATACACCTAAAAAGAAGACTATAGGATATGGGGTAGAGCGTCGTGATATTGATAGCCCTTATAGTCGTTTTTTTGTAAATTATAGTCAAGGTTTCAAAGGATTCATAAACAGTGATTTTGATTATCAAAAACTGCAATTATATTATAAACAACCTATTATCATAGGGGCGTTAGGGCGTTCTAATTTCATTATGGAATTGGGCAAAACGTATGGTAAAATTCCGTTAGGCTTAATGAGTGTTGTACCGGGGAATCAGACTTATTTTATAATTGAAAATACCTTTAGTAATTTGAATTTCTATGAATTTGTTGCAGATCAATATGCCACTTTTCAATGGGAACACAATTTTAATGGGAAGATTTTTGCGCGAATTCCTGGATTGCGTAAATTAAATTTAAGGGAAATAGTTGGAATTAAAGGTGTTTATGGTACAATATCGGACGAGAATAAAGCGATTAATGCTTCTGGTTTAGAATACAAAGCGCCGGAAAAACCTTATTGGGAATATAATGCCGGAATAGGTAATATTTTTAAAGTATTCCGATTAGACTTTTCTTGGCGAGGAAATTATAGAAATTTGCCTGACACAAATAACTTCACAATCAAAGGCTCTTTCGGGTTCTATTTCTAAAAAAAATACTGGAGCAAGTTGATCTGATTTTCAAGACCTTTAAGTTTGGCTTTATTGTGTGATTTAATACGGTGAGTAGGTAATTAACTGTTTTTTGGCTGAGGATATTTAATCCAAGTTGTTTTCACAGAATGAATGTATAGTAAGGTATTAGTGCCTAAAAAAGCAACAAAACGATAAGCATCGACACGAATTTAGCAGTTTTGTTTTTTATAAAAGGGCACAACTTGTTTAAATTCTTAAAATTTTGTTATTTTTGCCCCCGATAAAATTTATAACCAAAATTATATTTATGGAATCAATGATGATTTACGTGCCGATTGTAATGGCAATAATTGGATTAGCTTTTATGGCAATCAAAAGATCTTGGGTATTGAAACAAGATGCTGGTGATGGTAAGATGAAAGAAATTTCAGATTACATCTACGAAGGAGCCTTGGCTTTCCTGAAAGCAGAATATAGATTGTTAGCCGTATTTGTACTTATTGCAAGTATAGTGTTGGCAGGTATTACTTTTTTACCAGGTGTTAAAACGCATTTACTAATTGTTGTTGCTTTTATTTTCGGAGCTTTCTTTTCAGCTTTAGCTGGAAATATGGGTATGAAAATTGCGACTAAAACCAATGTTAGAACAACCCAAGCAGCTCGTACGAGCTTACCTCAAGCACTTAAAGTTTCTTTTGGTGGTGGTACAGTTATGGGATTGGGAGTTGCTGGTCTTGCCGTTTTAGGGTTAACGACATTCTTTATAGTGTTCTTCCATATCTTCATGGACGGAGTTTGGGGAATTGATGGTACTGAAAAAATGACTGTAGTTCTTGAAACTCTTGCTGGGTTCTCTTTAGGAGCTGAGTCTATTGCATTATTTGCTCGTGTAGGGGGTGGTATTTATACCAAAGCTGCCGATGTAGGTGCTGACTTAGTAGGAAAAGTAGAAGCAGGTATTCCAGAAGATGATCCTCGTAACCCTGCTACTATTGCAGATAACGTAGGAGATAACGTAGGTGACGTTGCCGGTATGGGTGCTGATTTATTCGGTTCGTATGTAGCAACTGTATTAGCGGCTATGGTATTAGGTAACTACGTAATTAAAGATATGGGTGGTAAAATCGAAGACGCTTTTGGTGGAATTGGTCCAATCTTATTGCCAATGGCTATTGCTGGTTTCGGAATTTTATTCTCTATCATCGGTACGATGTTAGTAAAAATCTCAAGTGATGATGCTAAAGAAGCTCAAGTTCAAAAAGCATTAAACATTGGAAACTGGGTTTCTATTGTTTTAACGGCTTTAGCTTGTTTTTTCTTAGTACGTTTGATGTTACCTACTGAAATGAAAATGACTTTCTTCGGTGAAGGACTTCAAAATATTTCTGCAATGCGTGTATTCTACGCCACATTAATTGGTTTATTTGTAGGTGGAGCTATTTCATCGGTAACAGAATATTATACAGGATTAGGTACTAAACCAGTTTTGGCGATCGTACAAAAATCATCTACGGGTGCTGGAACTAACGTAATCGCTGGTTTAGCTACGGGTATGATTTCTACTTTTCCAACGGTATTATTGTTTGCAGGTGCGATCTGGTCAACTTATGCTTTAGCTGGTTTCTACGGCGTGGCTTTGGCTGCTTCTGCTATGATGGCTACTACAGCAATGCAATTAGCAATTGATGCTTTCGGACCGATTTCTGATAACGCTGGTGGAATTGCTGAAATGAGTGAATTACCAAAAGAAGTTCGTACACGTACAGATATCTTGGATTCGGTAGGTAATACTACTGCTGCAACAGGAAAAGGTTTTGCTATCGCTTCTGCAGCATTAACATCATTAGCATTATTTGCTGCCTATGTAACGTTTACTGGTATTGATGGTATTAACATCTTTAAAGCTCCAGTACTTGCAATGTTATTCGTAGGAGGTATGATTCCTGTAGTGTTCTCTGCTTTGGCAATGAACTCAGTAGGTAAAGCAGCTATGGATATGGTATACGAAGTACGTCGTCAGTTCAAAGAAATTCCTGGAATTATGGAAGGAACAGGACGTCCAGAATATGGTAAATGTGTTGAAATCTCTACCAAAGCAGCATTACGTGAAATGATGTTGCCGGGAGTATTAACTATTGGTTTCCCAATTGCTATCGTATTATTAGGCAAATTAGTTTACGGAGATAACAATCAGTTAATCGCTGAAATGTTAGGTGGATATATGGCAGGTGTAACGGTATCAGGTGTACTTTGGGCAGTGTTCCAAAACAATGCAGGTGGTGCTTGGGATAATGCTAAAAAATCATTCGAAGCAGGTGTTGAAATCAATGGAGAAATGACCTTTAAAGGTTCAGATGCACACAAAGCTGCCGTTACTGGAGATACAGTGGGTGACCCATTCAAGGATACTTCAGGTCCTTCAATGAATATCTTGATCAAATTAACATGTTTGATTGGTTTAGTTATTGCTCCTATATTAGGAAGTGGGGTAGCTAAAGAGGGCAAAGAGATGAAATGCACCGTAGATGTTAAAATGGAATGCAAAGGAGAAATGATGGGTAATTGCGATATGAGCAAATGTGCTACGATGACCAAAGACCAATGTGCAGCAATGTGCGATTCTTTGAAATGTACTCCAGAGCAAAAAGAAGCTTGTTTGTCGCACTGCGATGCGAACGGTAAATTTGTAGCTCCAAAAGAGTGCAAAGAAGAAGCTGGAAAATCTTGTTGTGCAAAAGGGTCTTCTATGGAAGAGTTAGAAAAAGGTACAAACCATGTTTCAGCTACGATAACTAAAACAGTAGATGGAAAAAAAGTTACTGAAACGATTGAAGGTACTTACAATGAAGTAAAAGCCAAAATGGATGCAATGAAATAATAATTCATTATCCTTGATATAAAAAAAAGCCTCACATTCGTGGGGCTTTTTTTTATACTTTTTTATGTAAATTTAGCCAATGACAAACCATTCGTTTATGACTAAGTATTGCATCCTTCTTTTTACACTCTGCTGTAGTGTGGCATTTTCTCAATCTATTCTGCCGCTCATTCCACAACCCACTTCGGTGCAACAAACGAAGGGACACTTTGAACTGACCCCAACAACCGTTATTCAAGCGGATGAAATGCTTTTTGAAACACAATACCTCCAAAAAGCACTCCAATTAGCCACAGGATGGGAGTTGAAAGTAATGCCTGTCGCTGGCAATGTACCTAAAATAAGTCTAAGTCATTCGCTCAAAGCCAGTCTTTCCAAGGAAGGGTATTCCTTGTCAATCACGCCTGAAACCATAGCCATACAGGCCGATCAAAATGCTGGATTTTTTTATGGAATTCAAACTTTACTCCAACTAGTGCCCGTTTCACAAGGCTCCAAAAACACGATACCTTGTGTCCAAATCACAGACGAACCGAAATACGCTTGGCGCGGTATGCACCTCGACTGCGCCCGTCATTTCTTTCCAGTTGATTTCATCAAAAAGTATATTGATGAATTGGCACTTTATAAAATGAATACCTTTCATTGGCACCTAACAGATGATCAAGGATGGCGTATTCAAATCAAACAATATCC
>JBJONL010000105.1:0-11880 GCA_046051865.1 Bacteroidota bacterium
AAAAACTCTGCGATGCCAATCAGTTTTGATCACTTGCTAAACTCTCGTCGTTTTAATGGTGAGATTTACAAAGAGGAGAACGTTTATGGAGACAGAACCATTGAGCAGTACATGAAAGATAATGCACAAAACCAGCTTTTAGAGTCGGCTAGGGTTAAAGAAAAAATCCGTGACTTTGAATCTGATATGTGGAATTACTAATACTAGTTGTGATAACATAAAAACTCTCACCAATCGGTGAGAGTTTTTTTTATCTTTATACTATGGTGGATTATATTATTGTCGGTTCGGGATTAGCGGGAATAGCTTTTGCAGAAACGCTTTTCCAGAACAATAAGTCTTTCGTTGTTTTTGATAATCATTCTCAAAATTCTTCGAGAGTAGCAGGAGGTTTGTACAATCCGGTGATCTTAAAACGATTTAGCCAGGTATGGAATGCTAACGAGCAATTGGAACTCGCAGAAGTGTTTTATAAGCGCATAGAAAAAAAATTAGGGGTTCAAGTAGACTTTAAGCTACCCATTTACCGTAAGTTTTTCTCCATTGAGGAACAAAACAACTGGTTTGCGGCATCCGATAAACCGGCCCTTGCACCCTTCTTATCGACTACCCTTATTCATAAAAAATATGCTGCGATTGAGGCGCCATTTGGATACGGTGAAGTTCTGCATACGGGTTATTTAGATACTAATATCTTTTTAGATCATTATTTAAACTATCTAAAAACAAATAAATTAGTAAAAGAAGTAAAGTTTGATCACCGTGAATTGATAACTAATGAGGAATTTGTAGCGTATGATGGTATCAAAGCAAGACACATTGTCTTCGCTGAAGGCTTTGGGATGCATGCTAATCCCTTTTTCAAGTATTTACCGCTCGACGGTACTAAAGGGGAATTATTCATCATTAAAGCGCCTGATTTGGATTTAGATGTCATCATTAATACAAGTGTCTTTATTTTACCGTTGGGAAATGGTCTTTTTAAAGTTGGAGCAACCTACAACTGGGAAGACAAATCAAATACCCCTACCGAAGAAGGCAAACAAGAACTAATCGACCGAATTAAAGAAATCATAAGTTGCGATTTTGAGATTGTCAAACACTTTGCAGGAGTCAGACCTACGGTGAAGGACAGAAGGCCTTTGATTGGTACACACTCAACATTTAGAAATGTTCATATACTCAATGGTCTAGGGACAAGGGGAGTCATGTTGGCTCCTGCATTAGCCTTAGATTTATACGCTTATATAGAAGAGGGTAAGCCTTTAGAAAAAGCAGTAGATATTAAACGATATGCTGTTACTTCTTAGCCGCATCCTTGTCAAAGTGCACAAAGATATTAATGTAGATATTTCGGGCTAACCTCGCGGTAATAGGCATAAATACAACGAGTCCAGCAATGATAGCAATAAAGGAGGTAACTAAATCAAGTCCAAGAAATACCTTAGCGATAATAAAAACCGCAACGCCAATTGCTACCGTAAGGCCATAACTCACATACATAGCACCATAAAAGAAAGAGGGTTCGATTTGATAATGCAACCCACAATGGCTGCAATTTTCGTGCATACTATAGATATTTTTTAAATGATATGGATTTTGGTCCAAATACATACTTTCTTCTTGGCATCGAGGGCAAGTTCCTGTTAAAATACTATTTAGTTTGGATCCTTTTTTTAACATTTGCAAAAATTTTCTACAAAGGTACTTTATAGAAATCTTTTACATGTAACTTTTGTAACAAATCATTATGTTAAACATACACAATTTATCAGTTTCGTTTGGTGGTACGTATCTCTTCGAAGAGGTTACTTTTCGATTGGGGTCCGGAGATAGAGTAGGATTAGTGGGAAAAAATGGAGCCGGTAAATCCACCATGCTAAAAATATTAGCAGGTGATTTCAAACCCGATAGTGGCCAAATTGCGACCGAAAAAGAAGTTCGAATGGGGTTCTTGCGCCAAGACATTGATTTTGAAGAAGGGAGAACCGTACTTGAGGAAGCGTATGAAGCTTTTGTAGATATTAAAGTCGTCGAAAAGAAGTTAGCACAGATCAATCATCTTTTGGTAACTAGAACGGATTATGAAAGTGAAGAATATGCCCAAATCATTGAGGATTTATCCGACTATACCCATCGTTTTGAATTGCTCGGAGGATATAATTATGTTGGTGATACCGAAAAAATTCTTTTAGGGCTCGGATTTAAAAGAGAAGATTTTGAGAACCAAACGGATACTTTTTCAGGGGGATGGCGTATGCGTATCGAATTGGCCAAACTTTTGTTACAATCCAATGATATCCTACTACTGGATGAGCCAACGAATCACTTGGATATCGAAAGTATAATCTGGTTAGAAGGCTTTTTAAGAAACTTCCCAGGAGTAGTAGTCATAGTGTCGCACGATAAAATGTTTTTAGATAATGTGACCAACAGAACTATAGAAATATCCTTAGGCAAAGCCTATGATTTCAATAAGCCCTACTCAGAGTATTTAATATTACGTGAAGAGATACGCGAAAAGCAATTAGCTACCCAAAAGAATCAAGCCAAGAAAATAGAAGAAACCGAAAAGTTAATTGAAAAGTTTAGAGCTAAAGCGTCCAAAGCTTCCATGGCACAATCCCTAATCAAGAAGCTCGATAAAGTAGAACGCATCGAAGTGGATGAAGACGATAACTCGGTCATGAATATTTCCTTTCCAGTATCACAAACTCCCGGGCGTGTCGTAATTGAAGCCGACCATGTAACCAAAGCCTATGGGGACAAGGTGATTTTAAAAGACATTTCACTGTTAGTAGAAAGAGGAAGCAAGATTGCCTTCGTGGGTCAAAATGGTCAAGGTAAATCTACCTTTGTAAAGGCGATCGTAAATGAGTTTAAATACGATGGTGTCATCAAACTAGGACACAATGTGCAGTTGGGTTATTTTGCGCAAAACCAAGCCGAGTATTTAGATGGTGAGATTACTTTACTAGAAACGATGACCAACGCGGCAACCGATACCAATCGTTCGAAAGTACGAGATATGTTAGGTTCTTTTTTATTCCGTGGAGATGATGTGGAAAAGAAAGTAAAAGTCCTTTCGGGAGGGGAGCGAAACCGTTTAGCCTTATGTAAATTACTGTTGCAGCCCATTAATGTATTAGTAATGGATGAGCCAACGAATCACTTGGATATTAAATCCAAAAATGTCCTCAAAGCTGCCTTGCAAAAATATGAAGGTACCCTATTGTTAGTATCACACGACAGGGATTTTCTGCAAGGGATGTCTAATATTGTATACGAATTCAAAGACCAAAAAATTAAAGAATACCTAGGCGATATAAACTACTTCTTAGAACAACGTAACGCCATGAATATGCGTGAAATCGAGAAGAAAGATGTCGTGGTGAATGCTACTACCTCAAAGGAAAATAAGAACCTATCCTACGAAGATCAAAAGAAAAGCAAATCATTGCAAAACCGACTCAGTAAAATAGAAAGCCAAATCAAACAGTTGGAGATCGACATTCAAGCCGATGATAAAGCATTAGCGTCAAATTATGACAAACATATTGAAGATGCTAATTTCTTTGCGGCCTACGAACGTAAAAAGAAAGAACTAGATAAGTTGCTGGAAGATTGGGAAATCGTTCAAGGCGAGATCGATGCCTTATAAGCGAAAACAACTATTTAAAAGGATGCCTTTGTTGCCAAAAGATATTGGGCTCAAGTCTAGGAACTATTTTTGACATGTACCGGTTTATCCACGTATTAGTATGGTATATAAATCCAGTCATAAATACCGGGATAGCGCCTATCGAACTTTTAATCTCTAATGCGGTTCTTCCAAATATAATTTTTTGGAATTGGTTTTCGATACCAAATTTTGTCATAGCATACAACATATTCAAATAAAGCATCTTTTCTTTTTGAACGTGCTCGTCATAACCTAGAAAGTAAGTTTCTAGTACAGTTCCATTTAAAAGCAACGTGTGAAATCCTACCAGCGTTCCATCCAAGAAATAGCCATACAGCACAAACCGATGGTCACACTGATTCTTAAAGGTGGAGAAATGATTTTTAGCTAAGAAGAACGTATTAAATGGAGCGTTTTTAGCAACATGATAATACAGTTCGTAAATGCGTTCCTCATGAGCTATAATTTCCTCTAATGATAGTTCTTTGGTAGTAACTCCTTCAAATTTTTTATGTGCTCTTTTAAATTGGTCACGGTATTTTTTAGAAAAGGCGCCAACATAATCTTCATTGGTACGCCATGCGGAAGGCAATGCAAAGGTCATGTTCGGTTGCGAATTGAATTCATACATATTCGCAAAGCCATATTCTCGCATTTCAATAGCACAATGCTGATAATAATCTTTAAAGGAAACAATATGTATGGTGGTTCGTTGTTCCTTAAAGTACGCTATGATTTCATTAGCACAAGTAACTAGCATCTGGCTAATCTGTTTATTTTCTATCGGTCTAATAAAAGAGAAGCCATTTTGACCCGTAATCATGTTGTTGCCCAAAAACAAGACATGCGAAGCAAAGGATTTAAAAACAAAATTTCTAACGTAGGTTTTCAAACATTGGTCTCGTTCTCCAAACGACTCTAGTTTACTTAAGTTTAAATATTGTGCTAGACCTACCCCTATGAGTTCCGTATTTTCAAATATTCCAATATAAAAACACCGCATGTTGGTCGGCGCCGATTTTTCCAGAACAGTCAAATAAGGCTTTTGTAAAAAAGCATTTGCAATACCAACTTGGTCCCAAGTCTCGGGAAGTTGTGAAATGGAAGAATAGATTTTATAGGTAGTAGTTTCCAATAAGCTAAAAAAAATCGCCCTACAAATGTAGAGCGATTAGTCTATAATTAAATGTTAAATTATTGCATCATACAGATAATTCCGCCCATCACAGTAAAGCAAACTACCCAAAATCCACCAGCGATTAGAACGTACTTAAAACTTCTTTTTTCATACAGCGCCCCGGTGCCAATTAAAGGCAATGCTAAAAATAATCCCGACATGAAGCCATGTAATGCTCCTTGCTTGAATGTTCTGAATGCCGTTCCATAATCTGCCATGAAAGCATTAAACGAAGGTTTTGCTAGGGTAGGATCACCCCCAATCATTCCGTAGGCACCCATTTGATGGATGACAAGAAATTGAAGGATAAAAGATATCAGAAAAGCATAGACGAATGTACCTGCTAACATCTTAAACATGTTGCTTCCCTTAAGTTGTTCTTCGGTAATGCCGATTTCCTTCATCCATACAGCGCCAAAAACTCTCGGGTTGTACCAGATAAAGCCAATAACAAGTGCGGACAGTGCCGCAAGTAAAATTGCAATCCAATTGAAATTCATACTAGTAAGTTTTAAAGGTTAGTGTACCAAATATAAAAAAAAATGGATTTCTATTTGCCAAATAGTTTACAAGCTGTTTTTTTAATATAATTGTAAGATAAAGCTACAAAAAAAGACTATATATGTGTATTTCATCGATTATTTTTGTTTTTAGACGTGTATCTTTATAGTTTTACTTCGTCTTAAACCCAAATAATAATCATATGAAATCAATTTTTACCTACTTAGCTATTGTTTTAGTGTCTGTTTCTGCCGTAGCAGAGATTTCACCTGCTGAAAAAAACGCCTTAGTAAAACTATACAAAGCTACTAAAGGTACTCAATGGACCAATAAATGGGATTTAAAAGCACCAGTTACTTCATGGTACGGCGTGGGAATCCAAAACGATAAAGTAGTTTCGATCAAATTAATCAATAATAATTTAGTAGGCCAATTGCCTTCAGAATTAGGTGATTTAGCTTCTTTGGAAGTTTTAAATTTATTCCGAAACAACATCACAGGCAGCCTACCCGCTACAATCGGAAACTTGAAAAGTTTAACAACCTTAAATTTAGCGTTTAATCAGGTGTCAGGTGCTTTACCAGAAGCATTAGGCGGCGCAACTAAACTGAAAACAATCGAGTTGCACATGAACCGATTGACAGGAGTGCTTCCAGTAGGCCTTGGCAACCTAGCGAGTTTGGAAACATTATCTCTTTTCAACAATGAAATTGAAGGGACAATTCCGACCTCATATTACCAGTTAAAATCGTTAAAAGAATTGCTTCTAAACAGTAATAAATTAACAGGGAAGTTAGAAAAAGAAGTAGCAAACCTATCTTCTCTTGAAACCCTTAGTTTGTTTGAAAATAAAATGGAAGGCACTGTGCCGTTTGATTTAGAAAAATTACACAACCTGAAAGAAATGAATATTTCTTATAATATGTTTAACGGATTTGTTTCGAAAAACTTATCGAAATTAGATACACTCAACATGACGATGGTTAATGAACAAGGAGTAGCAACTACTTTAAAAGTTAGTATTGATAAAAACTCAGCATTTGCTGCAGATGAATAATAGATGTTTTTTTTTAATTTTGTTTGGTAATGAAAAAGGCTTGAGAATTTCTCAAGCCTTTTTTAGTTATAGGTTTACTCGTTAGCAACCAGTTTTGAGGTGCTTCGGTAAATATAGTCATTGTAAATATGCCTTCTAGCAAAGCGGCTTGGTGATTCGGCATTCACCATTTTAATATAGATAGGTCGTAATACACCAAAATATTCAAAAGAATTACCATCTAAAAAAGTAATATACAACACACTGTTTTCATAATAGAAGTCGGCTATATTCGTACTGCTAGTAATCCTAGTGTACTCTGCTTTATCTTTTTCTAACGTCTCGGGCGCTATGCTTACTAAGAAATGATAGGCCGCAATGATCTCTTTACTTTTCTCTTCAGCCAAATGACGTTCCACATCATCCGCTATCGTATCGGGATGTATGTCTTTCATGCTGTTTCGGTAAATGGTTTTTAGCTCTTTTAAAGTAGCCGTTTTCGTCACGCCGAGTAACGTTCTGTACTCGACAATTTTTTTCATGTTCATGATGTACTAAATAGCAAAGTCGCTTTTAAAGAAACTTTAGGTGATTTTCTATAGAAAGCGAACGGATTTATAAAGAAGCACTTCCCATTTTTAAAGCGGCAAAGGTACTATAAATACTTCCTCTTCCAAGGATTCTCCCAAAAATGAAAAGAATCTTTTAGCTAAGCCTTCTCATATCCAATATAATTGAAGAGGTATCTTACACACAACCGCGCAAAGAACTCCTAAAAAATATGCCGCAATGTTCTTCGCACCCATCGCTACAGCGTAAAAGAAAAAGAACACCGAAGAGGAAGCGTTAATTTCTTTAATATGTTTACTTTAGTAGTTTTAATGGAAAAGCCACAAGGATGATAAAAGTTTACAAAGCACTAGTAGTTTTAACACTTACTTGTTGGGGTGCCTTTTCATACGGGCAATCCTTAAAAGCGATGACCTACAATCTACGTCTCGATTTAGATTCTGATGGGGAGAACTCATGGACCAATCGCAAAGGGTTTCTGGAATCCCAAATCCAGTTCTACGAACCCGACCTCTTTGGAGTACAGGAAGCGAAACCAAATCAAGTCCTAGATTTAGCCACTGCACTGCCACAATATGCCTATGTGGGCATCGGCAGAGAAGGGGTAGGAAAAGGGGAGTCTTCCAATATTTATTATAAAAAAGAAGCATTCAAACTGCTGCAAGAAAATACCTTTTGGCTCTCTGAAACACCCAACGAAGTTTCAAAAGGATGGGATGCCGCCTGCCACCGTGTTTGCACCTACGCCTTGTTGCAAAATAAAAAAAACAAACAACAATTTTGGGTATTTAACACGCACCTAGATCATATAGGCCAACTAGCTCGTACCAACGGATTAAAGCTAATACTGTCCAAAATCAATAGCCTCAATACACAAAAGTTACCGGTGCTGTTGATGGGCGATTTTAATTCGGAACCAACCGAAGAGCGTATCATCGAATTAAAAAAGCAAATGATAGATACCCGCGAGGTTTCTTTGGATAAACCATTCGGGCCTTCAGGAACGTTTAATGGTTTTAAGTTCGGCGAACCTGTGAAAACACTAATTGATTACATTTTTATAAGCAAAGACAGGCCGTTCAAAGTGAAAAAATATGCGGTCTTGAGTGATTCCAAGGACTTAAAATACCCTTCAGATCATTTGCCCGTGTACGTTGAGTTCATTTACAACTAAAATAATTAGGATAATGCAAAGGTATTCGAATACTTACAACATCAAAAAAGCGCTGACAACCGTATCTATAGTATTGACAACGCTAACTTTTGGACAAGGAAAAAAAGCAAACCAAAATACCATTCCGGTAAAAACGAAAGTCGTGGTCTATACTTCGGCCGATAGTACCAATCTGAGATTGACCAAAACCAACGAACTTTCTTTGTCGGACTTAATCCAACCGCTAGAAACACAAACCTCCATTTTTGTGAATCCTACTAAGAAGTTTCAAACCTTCTTAGGAATTGGAGGAGCAGTAACCGATGCTGCCGCTGAAGTGTTCGCAAAATTACCCGCCGCAAAACAACAGGAGTTTTTAGAAGCCTATTTTTCGAAAGACAAAGGAATAGGGTACACGCTAGTGCGCACCAACATCCACAGTTGTGATTTCAGCTCTGATAGCTATACCTATGTGGACGAAGGCGATAAAGAATTAAAGTCATTCAGCCTAAAACACGACGAACAATACAAAATCCCATTACTCAAAAAAGCACTAGCCGCGATAGGAAAAGAAGCAACCGTATACGGAAGTCCGTGGTCACCTCCAGCCTTCATGAAAAGTAATAAAACCATGCTTTCAGGAGGGAAATTGTTGCCCGAGTATTACCAATCATGGGCCAATTACTATGTAAAGTTTATCCAGGAATACCAAAAACAAGGCATTCCCATTTGGGGCCTTACGGTGCAAAACGAACCCATGGCTACCCAACGCTGGGAATCCTGCATTTACACCGCCGAAGAGGAACGTGATTTTCTTAAAAACTACCTCGGACCTACGCTCAATAAAGCGGGTCTAGGGGATAAGAAAATAAACATTTGGGACCACAACCGCGATTTGATTACCCAACGAGTAACCACCATCCTAGACGACCCCGAAGCCAATAAATACGTTTGGGGCATCGGCTTTCATTGGTATGAGAATTGGACGGGTGGCGAGCAAATGTGGCCAAACGTGGCTCAGGTAAACAAAATGTATCCCAACAAAAACCTCCTCTTTACCGAAGGCTGCATCGAGAAATTTGATACCGCTAAACTCCAACTATGGCCAAACGGGATGCGCTACGGCAAATCCATGATAAACGATTTCAATAGCGGAACCGTAGGATGGACCGATTGGAATATCCTACTCGATGAAAAAGGGGGACCTAATCATGTGCAAAACTTCTGCTTTGCACCCCTACACGCAAATACAACAACGGGCGAATTAATTTATACACCTTCCTATTATTGCATCGGCCATTTTTCTAAGTTCATTCAAAAAGGGGCCAAACGCATCAGCGCCACCGCCAGTAGAAGCAATTTACTGACCACAGCCTTCTTAAATAACGACGGCACTATCGTAACCGTAGTACTGAATTTAACCAATAAGAAAGTAACCTATAACTTCTGTGTCAATAACAAAACTACCGAAGTCACCATTTTGCCCTACGCGATCCAGACCTTACTCTACTAAGACCAAGAAGTAGCCATGCCATCTCACTTGAAATCCCAACGCTTGTTCGCACAAGTGATTATACAACACTCTTGCTCGAACGCACTAGACGAAAAGGCAATCAGTCTGAAAGCGAATGATACGCTAGGATTGGAATACCAACAGCCAATACCTTACATAAAAGTAGTTTCGAACTAAGCACTACTATGAAAAGAATACTAAGCAATTTAACAACTTGGGTCGTGTTGGCCCTTTTTTGCGGGGCAGCCCTCGGACTTTTCGCACCCACTTATGCCGTAAAAATGCAACCGCTGGGAACGTACTTTGTGGACGTCGTAAAGCTTTTCATCTATCCTATAATCCTACTTACAATTGCACTAGGCATTAGTAGTATGGGAAGTCTAAAACAAGTGGGACGCGTGGGAGGCAAAGCCATAGTGTATTTCGAAATCATTACAACCCTAGCCTTGCTTATCGGAGTGGGGGTGGCTTGGGTAATCCAACCCGGAGCGGGCTTAGGCATGACGGCGACAGCTTCTGAGGAGGTGGTGCACTATACATCGGCAGCCACCGACTTCAGTTTTTGGAATTTTTTTAAAACTAATCTAACGCTACAAGTGGTGCTTTTCGCTATCCTGCTCGGGATCGTTTTGAATAAATACCGTTCTAGCAAAGGGATAAGAAGCAAAATGGAAGTAGCCTCAAAATATGTGTTCAAAGGGCTCCATTTAGTCATGTTATTTGCGCCTCTTGGAGCCTTTGGAGGCATCGCTTTTACCATTGGTAAGTTCGGGGTTGCCTCTTTAATTCCTTTAGCCAAACTCATGATAACCGTTTACTGCACTATGGCCCTATTTATTTTCGGAATCCTTGGCGCCGTATTGCAGTATTATAAAATCAGCATCTTCCAATTCCTGAAATACATCAAAGAAGAATTGCTAATCGTACTCGGGACTTCCTCCTCAGAAAGCGCTCTGCCATTACTAATGGAAAAGTTGGAAAAAATGGGCTGCAGCAAGTCGGTAGTCGGACTAGTAGTCCCCGCCGGATATTCCTTTAACTTAGACGGTACTACCCTGTACCTTTCTATGGCAGTGCTTTTTTTAGCGCAGGTCTATGCTATCGATTTGTCCTGGATGCAAATAGCCACCCTGATTGGCGTCTTAATGATTACCTCTAAAGGAGCCGCCGGTGTCACCGGCAGCGGCTTTATTGTACTAGCTTCGACTTTAGCAGCGGTCAAAGTAATCCCACTAGAAGGCCTAGCACTCTTGCTTGGTGTTGATCGCTTTATGAGTGAGGCACGTTCAATAACCAACATTATTGGCAACGGTGTCGCCACCCTCTTTTTAGCCAATAATGAAAAAGAATTTGACCGCAATAAGATGGAGGCGGCCTTCTCCAAAGTAGGCTACAAGCCCGAATCTTAATCCTAGTTTCCTGATCCTTTGTATAACGCTTCCCGTCACGCGCGAAGCCTTATGCCTATTGGGCTGCAAAATCACCATGGTCTTTTGTGTAAATCACCATGGTCTTTTGTGTAAATCACCATGGTCTTTTCAACAAATCACCATGGTGATTTGAATCATTCACCATGGTGATTTTGAAAGATTGTGCCTTTAGGTCTAAAAACTATAACCGATGGCGCGGACTTGCAGTCCGTGCTTTGTCTTACATAGAAGGTAGTAGAAATACATTCGATGGCGCGGACTTGCAGTCCGTGCCTAGTTTCATACATAAGTTATTAGAAATACATCTGATGGCGCGGACTTGCAGTCCGTGCCTACCTTCACATATAAGTTAGTAGAAATACACTCGATGGCGCGGACTTGCAGTCCGTGCCTAGCTTCACATATAAGTTAGTAGAAATACATTCGATTGCGCGGACTTGCAGTCCGTGCCTAGTTTCATACATAAGTTAGTAGAAATACATCTGATGGCGCGGACTTGCAGTCCGTGCCTAGTTTCACATATAAGTTAGTAGAAATACATTCGATGGCACGGACTTGCAGTCCGTGCCTAGCTTCACATATAAGTTAGTAGAAATACATTCGATGGCGCGGACTTGCAGTCCGTGCTTTGTCTTACATAGAAGGTAGTAGAAATACATTCGATGGCACGGACTTGCAGTCCGTGCCTAGTTTCACATATAAGTTAGTAGAAATACATTCGATGGCGCGGACTTGCAGTCCGTGCCTAGCCGCACAAAGTCTACCATAGAAATGCTCCACAAAAGCCTCATGACTTTATGTTTGTTTTGATGTTGATG
>JBJONL010000106.1:0-22513 GCA_046051865.1 Bacteroidota bacterium
CTCTACCACGGTATTTACCGTCGATATCCTGCGCAATATTAGGCTGAACCATCGTGTGATACAAAGCAGTATAAAAGATGGCTAATTTGTCTTTATCAGCCTCCTTGATTTCAATTTTAGCCAGTTGCTGGTCCCATAATTGCTCAGCGTTTTGCTTCACCTTATTAAAATCCCAACCTTTGATTTCAGACATGTTTAGTTTAGCTCCTTCATAACCTGTGGGAGAAAGTGAAACTTTCACCAGCAGCTTTTCGCCTTTAGCCACTTTCTTGGTAAAGTAAGCGCCCACTTCCGTTCCTGAAAATAATGCTGCACTTTGTACAACATTGCCTTGTCCCGCTATTTTCATAGGAGCATTAAACTCAATACGAGCATAAACATATTGATCCTTAGCCCAAGCTTCACTTCTACGCAAAACTTCAACGGTGTGATCATCTAGTACTCGTATTTCACCAAACAATAATTTATCCCGATGATTGAGATTCAATACAATAACCGCCTCACCACTTTGATTAAAAGTATATTCATGAAACCCTACTCGGGTAGAAGAGGTCAATTGAACATCAATATTGTGCTTGTCTAGTTTAACCGAATAATAGCCAGCAGTTGCCTTTTCATTCGCATGCGAAAAAGGAGAAGAATAATAGTCTGTGCTGAATATTTTTCCTTTCCCCATTGTAGGCATCAACATGATGTCCCCATAATCCGTACAACCCGTTCCATTCAAATGGGTATGGGAAAAACCATAAATGACCTTGTCATCGTAATGATAGCCTGAACAACCGTCCCAACTCCCATCTATTCGAGTGTCCGGCGATAATTGGACCATGCCAAAAGGTACGGTAGCGCCTGGAAAGGTATGCCCATGACCCCCCGTTCCAATCATGGGATTTACATAGTTATGGTAGCGTTGTTGACTATAGGTTGAGCCTAATAGAACTAGGCAAAGTGCAGTAATGATATTTTTCACAGTATCGTTTGTTGGTCTCTCAAAGATAAAAAAAAACGCATCCAATTCAATGAATGCGTTTTGTATTATAAAGAAAGGTCTACTATTTAAGACTCGCTTTCAAATATTCACGGTTCATACGAGCAATGTTCTCTAAAGAGATGCCTTTCGGACACTCAATTTCACAAGCTCCTGTATTCGTACAGTTACCAAATCCTTCTTCGTCCATTTGGCGCACCATGTTCAATACACGGGCAGTTGCTTCTACTTTTCCTTGCGGTAACAAAGCATATTGTGATACTTTAGCGCCCACAAATAACATAGCCGAACCGTTTTTACAAGTGGCTACACAAGCACCACAACCAATACAAGCCGCCGCTTCAAAAGCTCTGTCAGCATCGTGTTTTGGAACAGGAGTAGCATTTGCATCAATAGTTCTACCAGAAGTATTCACAGATACAAATCCTCCTGCTTGCTGAATTCTATCAAAAGAGGAACGGTCAACTACTAAATCTTTTACTACTGGGAATGCTTTACTTCTCCAAGGTTCAATAAAGATAGTGTCCCCATCTTTAAATTTACGCATGTGCAACTGACAAGTGGTTGTTCCAGTATCGGGTCCATGGGCTCTTCCATTAATGTATAAAGAACACATACCGCAAATTCCCTCACGACAATCGTGGTCAAAGGCAACAGGTTCTTTCTGCTCATTTATAAGTTGCTCGTTCAATTGGTCTAACATTTCCAAAAACGAACTAGCAGTGGATACATTATTTAACGAATAAGTTTCCATGCTTCCTTTAGCTTTAGCATTTTTTTGACGCCAAATTTTAAGGGTTATATTGATATTTTTTGCTGAAGACATAATAATATTATTTGTAATTTCTAGCGGCTATTTTGATAAACTCGTATTTCAACTCTTCTTTATTCAAGATTTCTTGGCTAATATCGTAACCCATATATTCCCAGGCACTAACAAAGGCAAAGTTTTCATCATCACGAAGCGTTTCTCCTTCTGAATCTTGGTATTCCTCACGGAAGTGACCACCACAAGACTCTTTACGTTGTAAAGCATCCATCGCCATCAACTGACCTAAATCAATAAAATCAGCAACACGTAATGCTTTTTCTAATTCCGGATTTAATTCATCAGAACTTCCTGGAACATAAACATCTTTATAGAACTCTTCTTTTAAAGCGGCAATTTCTTCAATAGCTTGCTTTAACCCTTGTTCGTTACGAGCCATACCAACTTTATTCCACATAATCAAGCCCAAACGCTTGTGGAAATGATCAACTGATTTAGAACCTTTGTTATTCAAAAACTTGTTAATAGTCTCCTTAACGCTATTCTCAGCTTCTTCAAATTCTGCAGAATCAGTCGAAATTTTACCCGTTCTAATTTCATCTGCTAAGTAATTTGAAACGGTGTATGGCAATACAAAATAACCATCAGCCAATCCTTGCATCAAAGCAGAAGCTCCCAATCGGTTCGCTCCGTGATCAGAGAAATTAGCTTCTCCAGCCACAAAACAACCCGGTATAGTAGATTGTAAATTATAATCAACCCATACACCACCCATAGTGTAATGTACAGCAGGATATATTTTCATCGGAGTTTCATAAGGGTTCTCATCCGTGATTTTTTCATACATCGCAAATAGATTCCCGTATTTTTCCTCCAACCATTGTTTTCCTAATTTCGTTACCTCTTCTGGAGTCGGATTGTGATTTCCTTGTCCATAAGCGGCTTGACGCCCCTTGGTTTGAATTTCGGTAGAGAAATCAAGATAAACTCCTTCGTTGGTATCATTGGCCTCGATTCCATGACCTTCGTCACAACGCTCTTTGGCAGCTCTTGATGCAACATCACGAGGCACCAAATTTCCAAAGGCAGGATACCTTCTCTCCAAGAAATAATCTCTATCCTCTTCTTTTAGTTGTGTTGGTTTTAATTTACCCGCACGGATAGCCTCGGCATCTTCTTTTTTCTTAGGAACCCATATTCTTCCTGAGTTACGCAAGGATTCGGACATCAAAGTCAACTTCGATTGGTTTACACCATGTACCGGAATACAAGTAGGGTGAATTTGAACAAAACAAGGATTAGCGAATAACGCACCTCTTTTGTGAACTTTCCAACCCGCCGTTACATTACTTCCCATAGCATTTGTAGATAGGAAATATACATTTCCATAACCACCTGTAGCTATAATTACAGCATGTGCTGAATGTCTTTCCAACTCTCCAGTAACCAAGTTACGCGCTATAATTCCGCGGGCTTTCCCATCAACTTTTACCAAGTCTAACATTTCATGACGGCTGAACATCTGTACATTACCAATACCAATTTGACGTGATAAAGCCGAATAAGCGCCTAATAACAATTGTTGTCCGGTTTGTCCAGCGGCATAAAAAGTACGCTGTACTTGAGTACCCCCAAATGAACGGTTATCTAACATCCCACCATAATCTCGGGCAAAAGGAACTCCTTGTGCCACACATTGATCAATAATATTTGAAGAAACTTCCGCCAAACGGTGCACGTTAGCTTCACGGGCTCTATAATCACCTCCTTTAATGGTGTCGTAAAACAAGCGGAACGTACTGTCCCCATCGTTTTGATAGTTTTTAGCAGCATTAATTCCCCCTTGTGCCGCAATAGAGTGCGCACGACGTGGTGAATCTTGAAAACAAAATGCTTTCACATTATAGCCCATTTCCCCTAAAGAAGCAGCAGCCGAAGCACCCGCTAAACCAGTTCCCACAACAATAATGTCGATTTTAGGTCTGTTGTTAGGAGCAACTAATTTTAAATGGTCTTTATAATCGGTCCATTTCTGTGAAATAGGACCTTCTGGTATTTTAGAATCTAACTTCATTATCTATGAACTATTAGTGATTTAATAAATGGTGAAATAAAGCAATAAAGATAAATCCAAACGGAATTACAATTGCGAAAGCATATCCAAGTTTTTGGACGCTTTTAGAGTATTTGTTATTGAAGCCAACCGATTGAAAGGAAGAACTGAATCCATGCCACAAGTGCACAGAAAGCAATACGAAGGCTAAACAGTACAATCCAGTGCGCACCGGGCTTTCAAATTTTTCAACCAATTCTGCATAGTATCTAGTAGTATCTACAGCCTCGGCATTAATGTATTTATAAGTGATTTCTTGAACCCAAAAATCATAAAAATGCAACCCCATAAAGGCCAAAACAACAAGACCCGAAATGATCATGTTTCTAGAAGCCCAAGAGGCATTAGCTGCACCATCATATTTCACATATGCAGTAGGTCGCGCACTTTTGTTCTTTAGTTCTAAAACAATTCCCATTACAAAGTGGAAAACAACTCCTGCTACCAAGATCGGCTGCATAACAAATTGAATTAACGGATTGTAACCCATAAATTGAGAACATTCGTTAAAAACAGTTTCGCTAAAAACAGAAGTAAGATTTATAAAAAAATGGAGTGCTAAAAAGGTAATTAAAAAGAGTCCCGAAAGTGCCATCGCTACTTTTTTAGCAATAGACGAACTCAAAAACGTAGATTTTGCCATAGTTGTATTATTTTAATAAAAAGCAGAACAAAAATACACCTATTTCACTTATACTACAACCTTTGCGTAATAATTTATAATCAATTTAAAGTGGCTTTAACACTTGTTGATTTTCAATCGATTAAAGCCCCTTTTTTTCTTAAAATCCTTAAACAAATTTACTTAACATAGCTCGGAATTAAGCCGCGTAATCCCATATCAACCACCTTTTCACCAGCAGAAGGTTCAAATTTACCATCCGCATTCACTTCTTCCCACTCAAAACTGTGATTAATGGAGAGCGAAAGGGTAACGGTGATATCGCTAGTTTCTGTCCCAGTAATTGTTAACGGTGTAGCAAATTTACCCGTTACTACACAAGATTTAGAAAATATAGGAGAGGATGCATGTAAGGGATTAGGTACTGTAGTAGCACCGGCAAGGGTTTGACCTGAGGAAGAATAGGGTTGGTCATTCAAGGCAAATGCCCAATAACCTTGCTCTTTGTTTCCATTCACCGGAAATATATTATTGCCAATAGTGAAGGTATTCAAATAGGTGTTGAATCCCACAAAACTTGCCAACGTCCCCATGTAGTCTACTCCTTGATTGCGAACGCTTATTTGGTAGTTTTGATAAGCCAAGGAAACCCGTATCCACTCATAATTTCCAGAAGCGACCTGACTTAGAGGAATTTTTAAAAATACTTCATCTTCTGCAACCACTTTTTCTTTGCTGAAATCAATGGCGTTATCACCGCCTAAGGTAGTCTCGGCACCATGATAAAGTATAGTTCCATTTCCCAATGGGGTCGTAGCATACGGGGATAATTCTACATAATGTGACCCTATTGTATTAAAAATTGGGGTTTGCGCAGCATTACCCACCGGAATCACCGAAGGTTCACCCAAATTATTCAAACGAACCTGATTGGGGTCCAACTTAAATTTAATAATAAGCATCGGTTCACTACTGCTTTCATTACTACAAGAAAATAGTGCCACCCCACTAATTATTAGGGCCAATAAGAACAATGCTTTTTTCATAACGGTCAGGTTTCAAAACACAAGACGAAATCAATATGTTTTTGTTACATCTTCATCTATAACGAGAATATAGTCCGCTTTAGTATAATTTTCTGCCAATAATTTTTTTAAATCTGCTTGCTCAACCGTTGAAATGGTAACAATAGTCAACTCAGGACGCGACTTTTTCAAATACCAGGATATGCCCTCAAAGTTATCACTGTGATAAGTACCATTGTAATGGATAAAAACCGATTCAGGAAGTAAGTTTTTCTCAATAAAATAAGCCATCGTGGCATCTTTTATAGCTTGAGCTTTTGGCATATTCGGACTAGTATGGTCTCCCATCATTTTCATCATACCTAAATAGCCAGGTAAGTCAGCATCATATGGAATAGGTAAGGGAGCAATCCAATTTTTCTCATCCGAAGTCAAGGCATCTAATCCCTCAAATCCTTTCTTAGATACAATCGAGGCAAACCGCCGCGGAATGTTCGTAGCAATAAAAGACAGTTGCTTCTCTTTGGCAAAATCAACCAAAGGCTTATAATCGGTTTTGTAATTTGGCCAAAGTCGAGCCGTAGAATCCAATTGTTTTTGCGTAAGCGCTTCGTTCAAGTAGTCATCCAACTGCTTTTGATTATCTGCTTCCATCATCTCAGCTCCTAACACTACTTTTTTCTTTGCAGCCAAGTCTTTCGTTAATTCTAATTCCAACCAATGCGAAATAGCATTATTGTGGTATTCCCCAAATAAGACGACTTCCGATTTCCCAGCAGCTTTTAATAACGTTTTATAAGATACTTTTTTTCCATTTTTATCAAAGAGTTGGTACGCCAACTTATCTTGAGCCCATAGCCCGCAAGTAAAAAGAAGTGCCAATAAAATTAATTGTTTTTTCATGGGTTATTTTTTTTCTAAAAATATTCATTAATCTCCCAATATCAAAATAGTGGCAAAAAGAATACATTTGTAAAGTACCGTAACTATGAAAACATCTCCAGCAACTGCGGCCTTAACTAATTATATGGCGTCTTTTTTAGACAAGGCCAACACTAGTCATGCGCAATTTTTAGACGATGCAGTAAAGGCATTCAAAATAGTAGTCCTTAAAAAGAACGAGTATTTAGTCCAAGAAAAGCAAGTCTGTACCCAGTTCTGTTTCCTTGAAAGTGGAATACTTCAACACGCTATTGAAGTAGCAGGGGAAGAAAAAACAACTTATTTAGCGCTGCGCAATTCGGTAACTTCTTCGTTAAGCAGTTTTCTCAACCAAACACCCTCCCGCAAAAGCATCAAAGCGATAGCCGATTCCAAGTTGTGGGTGATCGATTTAAAAGCGTTCAAAGATTTAATTGCCCAAAACGAGGGGTTTCAAATGTTTTATCATAACCTAATCGAAAAACAAATCTGTCTCATTGATGACTACCGCATCGATTTACTGACGCTAACCCCCGAAGAACGGTATAATAAACTCTTGCTCACGGAACCTAAATTACTCCAAGAAGTACCCTTGCACTACCTTGCTTCCTTCCTCGGAATCTCAACCCGTCACATGAGCCGCATCCGCACCAACATAAAATAACGCCATTTGGCTACACATTAATTTAGGGCTTTGCGTAAATTTGTGTAGCAATTTTAATATCCAACAATCCAATTATGAAATACCATCAAATAGACCGCAACTTGTTCATTAAAAACCGAGCTAAGTTCGCCGCACAAATGAAACCAAACAGCGTGGCAGTGTTCAATTCAAATGATATATATCCGGTATCTGCCGATAGTACCCTGCCATTTGCACAACACCGCGATATATTCTACTTAAGTGGGGTTGACCAAGAGGAAAGCATCTTATTGCTTTTCCCGGATGCGCCTTATGAGCACCTAAAGGAAATCTTATTTCTTAAAGAAACTAACGAACATATCGCTATTTGGGAAGGGGAAAAACTAACCAAAGAACGTGCCTTCGAAGTGGCCGGTATCAAATCCGTAATCTGGTTACAAGATTTTCATAAAACACTTAAAGAAGTAATGGCCTATGCCGATACAATTTATATTAATACCAACGAGCATTACCGCGCCAGCATAGAAACCGAAACCCGTGAAGCACGCTTTGTAAAATGGTGGAAAGATAACTATCCGGCGCACAAAGTAGAAAAAGCCAATCCAATTCTTCAACGCTTACGATCGGTTAAAGAGTCCGAAGAGCTTGATTTAATCCAAAAGGCCTGTGATATTACCGAAAAAGGGTTCCGCAGAGTCCTAAACTTTGTAAAACCAGGGGTCATGGAATACGAAATAGAAGCCGAATTTGCACACGAATTCCTTCGCAATCGTTCCAAAGGATTTGCTTATACGCCGATTATTGCCTCAGGAAACAATGCTAACGTGTTGCACTACATCGAAAACAACCAACAATGCAACGCAGGCGATTTAATTCTATTAGACGTAGGAGCGGAATACGCCAATTATTCTAGCGATATGACCCGTATGGTCCCTGTTTCTGGACGCTTTAGCGACCGACAAAAAGAAGTGTACAATGCGGTGTTAAGAGTCAAAAACGAAGCGACCAAAATGCTAGTGCCCGGTACTTTATGGAAACAGTACCATGTTGAGGTGGGTAAAATTATGACATCAGAATTGCTAGGCTTAGGACTAATCGATAAAGCCGACGTGCAAAATGAAAATCCTGATTGGCCAGCCTATAAAAAATACTTCATGCACGGTACTTCGCACCACATGGGATTAGATACGCATGATTATGGTTTACTCCACGAACCAATGCAAGCCAATATGGTGTTCACGGTGGAGCCAGGGATTTATATTCCGGCAGAAGGTTTCGGAATCCGCATCGAAGACGATATGGTCATCCAAGAAAAAGGGGCCGCTTTCAACCTAATGCGCAACATTCCAATTGAAGTTGAGGAAATAGAGTCTTTGATGAATAGTTAAGAAAAAGTATAATAGACTGACAGATAATGGACGACTCACGAAAGTGGGTCGTTTTTTTTGTTATATAGTTGGAATGGTCTCAATTACTACCACATGACCATGGACATCATAGTACGTACATGTCATTTCTCCCATTTCTACAATCCATTTTTCAATCCCCGACTTTGCACAGTCCCGCAAGAAAGTCATATAATCCGTATTGCCTTGTTGGTGCGACTTTAAATCGGCTTTGAATTGGTCAACATTACATTTATCGCTAATGGTTAGGGTTTCTGTAAATCCTTCCGAGCCAATGGTATAACTGTCATTCCCGTAATACAGAGTGTGGTTGTCAAACACAAACGTTTCAAAAGAAGTAACGCCAAGCGCAATTAAATCCTGCATATAACGCGGAAAATCAGCACCGCTTTTTACCTTAGCATGAGCATAATGTATTTGTTGAAGGGTAAACATGATAGTAGAATAAAGTGTTTAACACAAATATACTACCCATAATGAAACTTTCTAGAACATAAAATATTTTTGTTAATATCATTTTCTAAACAAACATTCGTGCATTCGGGGCGAAATACTATTTTTGAGCTTTAAATGTAAACCTTGAAACAACTAGTCTATAAAAATACCAAAATCTCCTTCACCGATGAAGGGAAGGGGACGGCTGTCGTATTATTGCATGGGTTTCTTGAAAACAAGGGCATGTGGGACGCTTATATTCCTGAACTAGCGAAGAAACACCGAATGATTACAGTTGATTTACTAGGGCATGGCGAAACCGAATGCTTAGGATATGTTCACGTCATGGAAGACCAAGCCGACATGCTTTATGCACTGTTACTCTTTTTAAAAATAAGAAAGTCAGTGCTAGTAGGGCATTCAATGGGTGGATATGTTGCGCTGGCCTTCGCTGAATTATACCCTGATCATATAAAGGGATTATTTCTTCTTAATTCTACCTCAAGAGCCGATAGTGACGAACGCAAAACCAACCGTGATAGAGCCGTTGTCTGCGTCAAACAAAATTATTCCAGCTTTGTAAGCATGTCAATAGCTAACTTGTTCAGCGAAGATAACCGCGATAGACTGGCCTCTGAAATTGAAAGGGTAAAACAGGAGGCACTCAAAACGCCGCTCCAAGGGATAGTAGCAGCCCTAGAAGGAATGAAAATCCGTAAAGACCGCGAAGTAATCCTCCATTTCGCACCTTACCCTATCCAATTAGTGTTAGGAAAAAAAGACGAAGTATTAATTTATGAAGACAACATCGACCAATTAGAAGGAACTAACGTGGGCTTAACCACCTTCCCCGATGGTCACATGAGCCATATCGAAAACGAATCGGAACTCAAAAAAGTACTTATAGATTTCTTAAAAAAAGTCTAATCAATTTTCTCCTCAAAAGGCTTTTCGATAGCATAGATTTCTTGCAGCAATCCCACAATTTGATCTAAATACAATGCCAGAATTTCTTTGGTGACAATCGCTGTAACATCCTTGTCTTGCTGAAATTGAAACGGTAAAAACCCTGATTTTAAATTCTTAAATGAAATTATCCCAGCCTCTATTTCTAATCCCTTTGCTTGTTCCTCATACATAAAAGCATAAGCCAGTACCTGAATGATCTTATCGTTCTTAATATCTTCTGTTAAACCACTCCAGTCTTTTAACTTTACACTTTTTTGCTCAACTTTACCCGTTTTATAATCGATGATTCTGATTTTACCGTTGCGTCGCTCAATACGGTCAACATTTCCTTTGATCATAACAGGATAAGGCAGTCGAGCATCAGTCAAAGTGCGCTCATAAGTAGCCTCCAAGGCTATAATTTGTACTTCATCTCCCTTTTCAAGAGATTCTTGTTCCAGCTTTAAAAAGTTAAAGACGTTCCGCTTTGCTACTTCAAAGGCCAATAGATTCCTTCCTTTGTTAATTTCTCCTTCTTTATACTCTTTTTTAAATTGTACCAAAACTTCGGCATCAATCTTTTTAAAGCATTCTTCTAGGTCTACTTTGGTCAATATCCTACCAATAAAGGGTTTGTATAATTCCTCTAAGGCGCCATGAATGATGGTTCCTAAAGTATTTACTGCTATATTCTCTTCCACTTCATCCGTCTCCGAGATGCGAAGTACCCGTTGAAAATAAAACTGTATCGGATTCCGAATATAGGCCGTTAAAGAAGAGGGAGAAAATCCTTTAGTCGCAATTTCTTGTAAGCGCACCAACACACTTTCCGTCTTAGGCACTACGATGGGTTGGTGCGCTATGGTAGGGACCTCCGGATGGTAATGTTGGAAGGTTAAGGTGTGATTAGGTTGCTTTTCTACCTCCAATTGGGTGATGAACCGACTCTTTTCTCCCGCATCAAATCCTTCACTGTCAGAGTTGTAAAGCAAGTAGATGTTTTTAGCCCGTTGCAATAAGTGGTAAAAGTGATACGTGTAAATAGCATCCTTCTCTTTATAAGTAGGCAACCCCAATTCTTTTTTGACATCATAAGGAATAAAAGAATTGTTGCTTTTACCCGCCGGGAACTTCCCTTCATTGACCGAAGTAATAATTACCGTATCAAAATCAAGTACCCTACTTTCCAAGACACCCATAATTTGCAAACCATTCAAAGGCTCACCTTCAAAAGAAACTTCGGCAACCTCGATTACTTGTTTGTAAATAGCTTGCAAGGTTTTAAGATCATCAATCTTTTCATGGGACTCAAAATAGGAAATCATTTTGGTAATGACCTTGAAAACTGAATATACAAAGGCATTAGTTATCTTTTCTTCTTCTTGTGTATGATTCAAATTCGCTTTAATTTGAAGCAAAATCTGAGAAATCGTTTCTAATACTTTTACCGCACCCACATCCCATTTTCGAAATAACAATTGAAACATAGCATTCCCCTCTGGGAAAAGCTCCCCCAATTTTTTATGGGTTATAAATGTATAATTGTTCCGATTGATGCGTTGTGCCAAATCGCCCGCTAATAAATAAGGCTCTATAAGGGGATGAGTTAATATATCAAGCACGTCTTTATAGTACATGACATAAGACGCCGCATTTCTAGTCAATGCATTAGTATGCAACTTAAATAATTTAGCGACTAGCAATTGTGCCGGATTATTTTTACTAGAAAAGCCCATGGTAATATTCAAGGCATCAACGCCCGCAGGTAGCGAATGTAATAGGGGCAACAATAAGTTTTCCTCACCCAAGACCAAAGCTACATTTTGCAAATTGGCATCGGGTTTTTCTAAAAGTTCCTGTATAATGGATCCCACAATTTTAGCTTGTCCTATGGATTTAGAAGTCGCAATAACTTGAATGTTCTTAGGCTCCGCGAAATCATTCACGATCCATTCATAAGGGTGACTTTTATAATGTAACCAACTTGCTTTAAATCTCCGTTGAAATAATCCAGCATCATGAAAAGTATCATGCAATAAGGTTTCATCAATATCCCAGTAGACTCGGGCCTTATCCAAAGCCAATAAATGTTGTATAATCTTTTCCTCTGCCTGATTTAAAGCATTAAACCCTGCAAAGACATAGTGTTGGGTGTCGTGCTCCGAGAAATGATCTAAATTTTCCACCGCTTCACGGTAAATCAGCCCTTGATACCCGATCCCTTTGTTTAGTAAATAATGGTAAAGGGAATGGTAATAGTTAGGAAGCTTTTTCCAAAAGGCCATGTGCTTTTGCACTAGCTCCGTTTTGTTTTCTAACTTATCCCACCAATGCTCTATCTCTTTTATGTTTTCCAAATAATTCAGTACATAATCGGGATCTAATAAGTAACGGTCGATCTCATTAAAATCTTGAAGCAATGTCTTAGCCCAATTTGCAAACAACTCAAACGTTTCTTGATCCTCTTTCTTGGTTTGTGCCAAATACACCTCGTAGAACTCAAATAATAAGGCAACACTATCAATAGAACGTACACCCGCTATTGCTTGGACAAATTCTTCTATGCTAATGATTTCTGGGGCCAACTCATTTTGGGTAATTTGCTTTTTTAAAGCCTCAAGCAAAAAAACCTTAGCCCTTTTATTAGGTAATACTATTACCAATTCCGAAAATCCATTTAGATTGGTTCTTAGAAGTTCGCGTGCTAGTTGTTCAAGAAAGGTAGGTGTTGACATTGGATAAAAATAAAAAAACGCCCCGATATACGGGGCGTTTTAGAAAAATATTTTAAGAAGAAATTATTTTACTAATTTCACTTCAACTCTTCTGTTGTTAGCTTTACCAGCTTTAGTTTTGTTACTATCGATTGGTTTAGTTTCACCATATCCTACAGAGCTTAATCTTGAAGTTGCAATTCCGTTTTCAATTAAATAATTTTTAACAGCAGCAGCTCTATCTTCCGATAATTTTTGGTTTGTAGCATCTTTACCATCGCTGTCTGTGTGTCCTTCAATGGAGAAGTTAGCAGATGGATACTCTTTTAAGATAGCAGCAATTGATTGTAGTACTGGGAACGTTTGTTTTTGGAATGATGCTTTAGCAGTATCAAACAAAATCGTTTTAGCATAATCGTTCAATTTTTTAACTACTTCTTCAGATACTTCTGGACAACCATTATTAGCAACAGTTCCTGCTACTTCTGGACATTTGTCATCTTTATCTAATACATTGTCTTTATCACTATCTGGCCAAGGACAACCTCCGTTTTCTTTTGGACCTTTAACTTCTGGACATTTGTCATTTTTGTCTTGTGTTCCGTCACCATCAGTGTCAGGACAACCACCAAAGTTAGCTAAACCAGCTACTTCAGGACAAGCATCATCTTTATCAGCAATACCATCTCCGTCCGTATCAGGACATCCTTGGAACTGAACTAATCCAGCTACATCCGGGCAAGTATCGTCTTTATCAAGTACAGTATCACCGTCAGTATCAGGACAACCATTAGTTGCTTTAGGACCTGCATTGTCTGGACAAGCATCGTCTTTGTCATAAATACCATCACCATCTCGGTCTGAACCACCAAATTTGAATGTTAGACCAACAAAATGTTGCATGTGTGACGGCATGTCATCACGCTCAATTTCGAAAGAATGTTTGTAAGTTGAACGTAAAGATAAACCAACAGCTTCAGAGAACCAGTAAGTTAATCCTAAACCTCCGTTTATAGTCCCAGCATGCATACCTTCACCAAACCAAGTGTAACCACCGCCAATGTGAATCGAAGGATCAATTGACTTAGATTTAAGAAAATTCATTAAGCTGTAGTTGATAACTCCATCAACAGCATAATAGCTTAAATCTCCTGGATTGGATACTGGATATGGATCTGTACCAACTCTTGGGCCTACATATTTAGTAATTTTGTTAACCGATCCAGTAACTCCAAATGAGAAATTATCACCTACATACTTAGATACATTAAGGTAAGACAATGAAGGAAGAATGTTCCAGTGGTCGTTTACGTCAAAATACTGAGAAAATTGATCTTCTAATTTTGATGCAGCGCTAACTCTAGTGTCAACGGCGTTTACCCCAAACGATATTGCCCAAGGATTGTTATTGTCTTGTGCTTGTGAGCTGAATCCAGCCAACATTAACATAACAACGAATAATTTGTTAAGATGTTTCATACTTTATTTGATTAGATTATAAGAATTATAACGGCACAAAAGTAATACCTATTACCATAATATCAAAATGTTAAGCTTAAAATATAGGAATTATATAAAAATTTTGCTGAATTCTGAATTTTAGATAGTTATGAAATAATATTCATCAACTTTCCTACTTCAGTAAAGGCAGAAATCGCATGGTCTAAATGCTCTTTGGTATGGGCCGCAGATAGCTGTACGCGGATTCGTGCTTTTTCCTTCGGGACCACCGGATAAAAGAACCCTATGACATAGATTCCTCTCTTCAATAATTCATCCGCCATGATTTGTGATAACTTCGCATCATACAACATTACAGGGACTATAGCCGAATCGCCATCAATAATGTCTAATCCCGCCGCTTTCATACCTGCCTTAAAATAAGATGTATTATATTCCAATTGATCGCGCAACGTGGTGTCTTTTTCCAATAACTCAAAGACCTTGATGGAAGCTCCTACAATAGCTGGAGCCAAGGAATTCGAAAATAAATAAGGACGTGAACGCTGACGCAATAACTCAATTACTTCTTTTTTAGCAGTAGTATAGCCTCCCATTGCTCCACCCAAAGCTTTTCCTAAGGTACCCGTAATAATATCAACTCTACCCATCACTCCTTTAGCCTCCAAAGTCCCTTTCCCTGTAGCCCCAATAAATCCAGCCGCATGACATTCGTCCACCATCACCAAAGCATCATACTGATCTGCCATATCACAAATCTTATCCAAGGGAGCTACCAAACCATCCATAGAAAAGACTCCATCGGTGACAATCAATTTAAAACGATGCCCTGCCGCGACAGCTTTCTTTAATTGGGCTTCCAAATCATCCATATTAGAATTTTCATACCGATAACGTGCCGCTTTACACAAACGAACGCCATCAATTATCGAAGCATGATTCAAACTGTCCGAAATAATACAATCTTCCTCACCCAATAAAGGCTCAAATACCCCACCATTAGCATCAAAAGCCGCCGCATACAATATGGTATCTTCTGTACCATAAAATTGTGCAATCTTTTGTTCCAGTGTCTTGTGTATGTCCTGAGTACCACAAATAAAACGCACAGATGACATCCCAAAGCCATGACTGTCCAAAGCATCCTTTGCAGCCTGAACTACCTCAGGATGGGAAGACAACCCCAAATAATTATTCGCGCAAAAGTTCAAAACGGTCTTGCCATTAACCGTAATTTCTGCTCCCTGGGGTGAAGTAATAATACGCTCTCTTTTAAAAATACCGTTTTGCTCAATGGTATCCAATTCGTTTTGTAGGTGTTGTTGAATTTTTCCGTACATAATGCTTATTTAAGTTTAGTGTTTGTCTTTGATCTTGCTTCTCTAAAAGAGCCTACAAATTTACTATTTCCAACTGTTCTCCAATATAAACCAAAGCCTTTTTAGTGACTTTATAGCCCATTTGCTCTATGGCATATTGATAATTCTCCAATTGGGTACTATATTTTGCCTGATGTGCCCCCGTTTTGTAATCCAATAAATAAACTTCTTTATTCGAAGTAATAACCATTCGATCGGGTTTAACTAATGGACCTTCTTTTTGCAGTATAGTCTTCTCATTCAGTATTTTGGCAGTAGTGGCATAGTAATCCTTAAGGGCTTCATGGGTTACAATTGAAAACAGTGTTTGTGCTACTAGGTCGCTTTGTGAAGCTACAATCAAACCGTTTTCTATAGCTTTCGTCACGGCCAATTCAATATCGTCTACAGTGTTTACATAGGATAAAATCTCGTGCAATAGGGTGCCATATTCTATCGCTTTTTGCTGCTGCGTATCCCACATCATACTCTCCCGTTGCGCTATTTTAATGCTCCGCGCATCCAAAGTGGCGTCCAATTGCGGAATGGTCTTTGTATCGTTAACTACAGCAGTCACTTCAGAAAGTTTTTGCAAAAATCCAAATTCGTAGTCCAACTGCCCTTCCACATACATCCCTTTAGTCTCTAAAAAACTTAGAAAAAAAGAGGCCATGTTGTTTGGTAGTTTTTTGTCATTATTTCGTTCTTGCATCCCCGAAATTATATACAACTGCTCTTCAGCTCTAGTCAAAGCTACATACAATACATTGATGTTGTCCAACAGTTCTTCTTGGATCTTCTGCTGATACAGGGTACTAGCGTCTTCGCCATAACCTGCTACTCGCGAACTTTTGTCAACCAATGCTTTGGACAATCCTACAGCTTCTTCATCTACATTCAACCACATTTTTTCTCGTGGCCCCTTACTGTAATCCTCTTCGGCAAATGGAAATAGCACGACCGGAAATTCCAAGCCCTTTGATTTATGTATCGTCATTATACGTACCGCATCATTGCCCTCCGGCGAAGGTATACTCAACTTGTCAGCATGGGAGTCCCAATACAATAAGAAATCTGAAACACCCGCTTGATTTTTTAAATCCCGCTCCAATACAATATCCAAGAAAAACTGAACATAAGCATTGCGTTTATTGAGAGGAATCACATTGCTAATGATGATCTCCACTGCCTCATACAAAGATTTTTTGCGTATATCCCCAAAGGAGAGCACTAAATTAAAAGGGACTAACCATTCTTCAAATGCTACTTCACTGCGATGTTCCATGCCTTGTGCAATAAAATCATGGATGGCCAATTCCTTTTGCTGCAAGCTGATGTAATATAAAAAATTAGCCTTCGACTGTAAATCTTGTGTGTTCTTTAAATAGTGTAATAAATAAATAATACACTGTACTTCTGAAGAGGTGCCCAGCAATAAGCTCTCTGAAGACAATATCGGTATGTTTTGCTCGGTCAAATAATTAGAAATGGCAGTGCCATGCGCTTTCTTCCGAGTCAAAATCACAATGTCTTTATACAAAAAACCATTTTCCTTTACCTTAGAAAGGGTTGCCAATGTTGCTTCCAAATACAATTCGCTCTTGCCCAAAGCCTCTTCATCATCAAGGGCTTCTTTGTCTATTTTTGGAACAAAGGATAAGTGGACATAACCACCCTTTTTAGAATTAAATTCTTGATGACTATGGTTTTCGTACAAATCTTTATAATCCTCATTCGTAAAGCGCTCGGATAAAAATCCAAACAACTGATTATTAAAATCAATCACTTGCGAATAACTTCGATAGTTGGTTCCTAATGTAAACAAGCGCTTGTCCGGATTCACAAATGGATTCTCTTCTTTGCTCAACGCAATAAATTGCTCTGCTTTTCCTCCCCGCCAACGGTAAATGGACTGTTTGGGGTCGCCCACAATCAGCAACGAGCCCTGCTCTCCATTCAAATCCTCACTTGAAAGAGCATTGTCAATTAACGGAATCAAATTCTGCCACTGCATTTGAGAGGTGTCCTGAAACTCATCTATAAAGAAATGCCGGTACTTCTCGCCTAATCGCTCATAGATAAAAGGAGCCGGCTGATTTTGAATCTGCTCATTAATCAATTTATTAAATTCAGCTATGGACAGTACGTTCTGCTCTTTTTGAATTTTGGCCAATTCATTACTCACAGTATGCAATAAGGATAAGGGTGTAATGTTCTTTAAAAACGCCTCGTAAAAATGTTTACGCTCAAATTTTTTATAAACCAAATCTAACATGGATAACACTTCTGGCAGCAAACTTTGAATTAAAGCCTCATCCTTTGCGGTTTTGTTTATCTTAATATCCTCAACGGAATGATATGTTTTGTTACTAGGGTTAAAGCGCTTATCTTGTATGCTGAGGAGGTGTTTAGGGAAATGCCCTGCACCAAAAGATTTAAGGTCTACCCCATTCTTTTCTAACAATAATAGGGCATCTGTTGCCAATCCTACCGTAGCCTCTTCTAATGCAGCAGTAAGGGTCTGTAACTTGCTCTTTATTTCAACAAATTCGCTAATGGTTTTATGCTGAAAATGGGTAATTTCTTCCCTGTTATTCTCATTTAAAATTAATTTGCCAGTCTCCATAATGTCCTGTGATACATCCCAAGACTTATCATCATCCGTTTTCTCCATCGTGAAGTCCACTAGTAAATCGGTAAGCGTCGCATCATTCCCTGCTTCCGCAATGATGGCATCCACTGCCTCAGCCAACAACGATTCGGTATCCAAAGAAACCTCAAAAGTAATCGGCAAATTCAAGTCATGGGCAAAAGAACGTATTACTTTATGCGTAAACTTATCAATGGTTGAAATATCAAAGGCCGCATAATTATGAATCAAATTTTTTATAATCGCTTTCGCTTTCTCCGTAATTTTTGGCAAAGACATCCCGGTATCTCGTTGTAGGTCTTCCATCAAACGCATAGCCTTTTCGGAGGGATGATCTTTGGCAAACTCTGACAAACTCTCAACAACCCTACTCTTCATTTCATGAACCGCCTTATTTGTAAACGTAATCGCTAGTATGTTTCTATAAGCATCAGGCTTTTTAGAAAGTAAGATGATCTTCAAGTATTCTTTTACTAGGGTATAGGTCTTGCCCGAACCCGCCGAAGCATCATAAATGGAAAAAGCTGTTTTCTGCATTAGTCTTTTGATATCATATAAATAAAATTCAATTTGGAGTCTTCCCCATAATATTCCACCTCAATTTCAGCAACCTTATTAGCGCCAATGTTTTCAATGGCTTTTTGCGATCGAATATTGAATGCCCCAATGTGGAAATAAACGTTGTCTACATACTGAAACGCATAAGCAAGCATCAAGCGCTTAACTTCTTTGTTATATCCCTTTCCCCAGTAGGCTCTTCCTATAAAAGTGTAGCCAATCAATATCGAGGAGTCTTGCGCATTATAATCATAAAACCGACTATTTCCTACCACAGCACCCGTCTGGGAATCCAAAATTAAAAAGGCTCCCCCAGAAGCAATAGCTCCCTCAAAATAGGTTTTGAAAACAGACCGCTGATAGCGCAATGGATTGGGATGCTGCTCCCAAACCAATGGATCCGAAGCAACAGCATATAATGCCTCAAAATGTTCCTCCTGTAAGGGAACCAACGAAACTATTTCATTTTTTAAATGGTGAGGTTGTAACCCAAATGGGACCGCTGGAAGTATTGGTTTTTTCAATGGAATTATATAAAAATAGTATTTCGTTATACAAAGTTAAATGTATAAATTTGGATTCAATTTAATAATAACTTAAATAAAAAATATCATGGCTTTTGAATTACCTCAATTACCTTATGCATACGATGCACTAGAACCACATATTGATGCCCGAACAATGGAAATTCACCATTCAAAACATCATAATGCTTATACAACCAATCTAAACGCTGCCATAGCAGGAACCGATTTGGAAGGAAAAACAATCGAAAATATTTTGATTAACCTAGACATGAAAAACATGGCCGTACGCAATAATGGTGGGGGTTTTTACAATCATAATTTATTCTGGAGAGTTATGGCTCCTAATGCCGGCGGAAAACCTACAGGCGAAGTTGCAGAAGCAATCGATCGTGATTTTGGATCTTTTGAAGAATTCAAAGCGCTTTTCGCTAAAGCAGGAGCAACTCGTTTCGGTTCAGGTTGGGCATGGTTATCCGTTCACAAAGGCGGAAAATTAGAAGTGACTTCTACAGCAAACCAAGACAATCCGCTAATGCCCGAAATCTCAAACGGTAGTTTTCCTATCTTAGGAATGGATGTTTGGGAACACGCGTATTATTTAAACTATCAAAACCGCAGACCCGATTATATCGAAGCGTTCTTCAACGTTATCAACTGGACAGAAGTGGCAAGATTATACGCGACGGAAAAATAATAAAAAAGCACTTCGCTTTTTAAGTGAACCGATTGTGAAAGCAATCGGTTTTTTTATACCGCAGGGTATAAAAAATAAACAGGCGGAATTGCTTCCACCTGTTTGCCCCAAATCTACCATAAACTTAACCTACTAAATACTATGGTAACACAAATCTAATAACAACCGACCAAATAATCATCGTTTTTGTTAAAAATATATTGGAATGATAGGCAAATGAGAGTGAAAATGGTCTTTTTTATGATTTTCAAGGGGTTTAAAAATAAAAAAGGTGAAGTAAACTTCACCCTTTTTGCCCCAAATCTACCATAAACTTAACCTACTAATGCTATGGTAAATCAAATATAAGGTTGATTATATTTTGAAAAAAATAATTCTGTTGAATGGTAATTATAATCGTTAAAGCCTTTTGAAAGGAGTAGGGTACAGACTTTTACAAATAAAAAAGGTGAAAATTTCTTTTCACCCTTTTTGCCCCAAATCTACCATAAACTTAACCTACTAATGCTATGGTAGACCAAATATACACGTGATAGAAGTCTAGAAACAAATTATTTAGACAAACGGCACCAATAATCGTTTAACTTCAATAAATGTTAAAATTTCAATAAGCTCTGGCATCTTTACCCTCATAAAAATTCATAAAGGCCTTGTTTACCACACGGTTACCTCCTGGAGTAGGATAATCTCCCGTGAAATACCAATCTCCTAGGTTCTTCGGACAAGCTTTGTGTAAATTCGATACGTTTTGGAATATAATTTTTACAGTAGCTTTAATATCATCAGAAGTCAATAGTTCCGCAATTTTATCCGATAGCTCTTCATCTGTAAACGGCTTGTAGAATTCAGTAACATAGTTTACTACATCATGGTCTTTAAAGTTTTCCTGAGCTTTGCATTTTAAGTAAATTTCATCAATCAAAGGATCCATATTGCGCTCCTTCAATAAGGCAAGTGCAGCCTGAAAAGCAATCAATCCTTCCAACTTAGCCATATCGATCCCATAACAGTCAGGATACCTAATTTGTGGCGCCGAAGAAACAACCACGATCTTTTTCGGATGCAAACGATCCATCATCTTAAGGATGCTTTTCTTCAATGTAGTACCACGTACAATACTGTCATCAATGATAACCAAATTGTCCTCGGGCTGGATAACTCCATACGTAACATCATAAACGTGCGCTACTAAATCATCTCTACTGCTGTCCTCCGTTATAAAGGTGCGCAACTTAGCGTCTTTTATAGCAATCTTCTCTGTCCTAATTTTAACCGAGAGGATTTGCTCCAATTTCTCCTTAGTCAACGTTTTACGGTTGTTCAATATAAATTGATTTTTTCGTTGGTTCAAGAAATCATTGGCAGCTTCCACCATTCCATAAAAAGAGGTTTCCGCCGTATTAGGGATGTAAGAGAATACCGTGTTGTCGGTATCGTCCTCAATCGCCTCCAAAACGGCAGGTAAAATGAGTTTGCCCAACTCTTTTCGTTCTTGATATATTTCCGCATCACTGCCTCGTGAAAAATAAATACGCTCAAACGAACAAGCCTTTTTAACGGTAGGGGTTATGATCTCTTCTTCGGTTACAGTACCATTTTTCTTCACAATCAAAGCATGACCCGGCTGCAATTCTTGAACTTTTTCAAAAGGTACATTAAAGACCGTTTGTATAACAGGGCGCTCCGAAGCAACTACTACAATCTCATCATCTTCATAAAAATAGGCCGGTCGAATGCCTGCAGGATCTCTAAATACAAAGGCATCCCCATGACCCAACAAGCCAGCCATAGCATAGCCACCGTCCCAACCCTTGGAAGCACGCTTCAGTATCTTAGCAATATCTAATTTTTCAGCGATAACAGGAGATGCTTCACGTTTCGATAAACCATTGTTTTTACATTCCTGATACAAATCCGTGACTTCATCATCCAAAAAATGACCTATCTTCTCCATCACAGTGACCGTATCAGCCATCTCTTTAGGATGCTGACCCAATTCGACCAAACTGTTAAACAATTCCGTTACATTTGTCATGTTGAAATTCCCAGCAATAATCAAATTTCGATGCATCCAGTTATTTTGACGCAAAAACGGATGTACACTTTCAATGCTGTTCTTGCCAAATGTTCCATAACGTACATGCCCCAAAAATAACTCTCCGATATACGGCAAGTGCTCTTTCTGTAAGGCTACATTATCTAAATACTCTGGATGCAACAGCAATTCTTCATTAATACGCTCATTTATTTGAGCAAAAATATCTTGAATAGGCTGCGCCTGATTCGAACGCACCCTGCTAATGTATCGCTCTCCGGGAGCTACATCATATTTAATGGAAGCAAAACCAGCTCCGTCTTGACCACGATTGTGCTGCTTCTCCATCAATAAATACATTTTCTGAATCCCGTAAAAAGCAGAACCGTATTTTTCTTTGTAATACGCTAACGGTTTTTTTAATCGCAATAGGGCAATTCCACATTCGTGTTTAATCGCGTCACTCATAGTAGTTGTTGTGTTGTTTTAAGGACAAGTTGTAAGTTGTCCGAACTTTATTTAAATAAAAAATGCCCCGAAATTTCGAGGCATAAATTTATTATAATTCTATTTCAAATTGTGTTAAAGCTTTGAATTGTTTCAAACGCTTGTTTACCTCTTCTTTGCTTAAGGTCTGCATTCGCTC
>JBJONL010000107.1:0-3895 GCA_046051865.1 Bacteroidota bacterium
TTACCACCAATGAAGCAATAACGTTAGTTGTTATCATCGGCTTTTTATTATTCTTCGGATTGTATCCAAAACCGATAGTAGAATTGGTTACGCCGAGTTTAAATGAAATTTTATCAAACATTAATAGATAGTCCAAAAATGAATACATTAATTGCCATATCAGGTTTAGGTGTTTTTTGCCTTATCGCTGAAATCTTTAATTTAAGAAAGCTATTGGTTCCGGTAGCAATTCTTGGACTGTTAGCCATTCTTGGACTTACCATGGCTGAGTTTAATGCGCCTGAACTTTACAACAATCCTATCTACAACAACATGATTGTAGTTAGCAAATTTTCGGTGGCTTTCTCTTGTCTGTTTATTGTACTCACGATATTCTTAGTAGCTTTGAGTGGCGATTTTTATAAAGGCCATCCAACCAAGATTTCAGATTATATTGCCATCAAAATTTTTCTTTTGGCGGGTGCCGTTGCCATGGTTTCTTTCGGAAACTTAGCCATGTTCTTTCTTGGTATTGAAGTGCTGTCTATCTCATTATATGTCTTGGCGGCAAGCAAACGATTAGATGTAAAAAGTAACGAAGCCGGAATGAAATATTTCCTATTGGGCTCCTTTGCCTCCGGAATTATCTTGTTTGGAATTTGCTTGATATATGGAGCCATGACTAGTTTTGATGTAGAGTATATCAAAAATTTATCGCGTTCTGCAGAGTTACCAATCTGGTATACTATCGGAATTATATTATTACTTATTGGTATGCTTTTCAAGATTGCTGCTGCACCATTTCACTTTTGGGCTCCCGATGTTTATGAGGGATCACCTTCAATAACAACAGCCACCATGAGTACGTTGGCCAAAGTTGTTGCTATGGCTACTTTATTCAAATTATTGGATGTATTAAACGCAGATATCGATTATAAATTTCAAATCGTTGTAGTAGTAATTTCAATACTTTCTATGACAGTTGGAAACATCATGGCATTGCGTCAAAAAAACGTAAAACGTATGCTGGCCTTTTCGGGTGTTTCGCATGCCGGGTTTATGTTGATGGCGCTACTTAGTATGACGAACGCAGCTTCTACATTATTGTATTATACTGCAGCTTATGCATTAGCTGGTATCGCTTCGTTTGCTGTAATTATTTATGTGACAAAAGACAAAGACAACGAGGATATTATTAACTTTAATGGCTTAGGAAAAACAAATCCATTGTTGGCTGCTGTTTTAACCGCATCACTTTTGTCTATGGCTGGAATTCCTATTTTCTCTGGGTTCTTTGCTAAATTTATATTATTCACCCAAACCATAAAAGCAGGTTATATGGTTGTCGTGATTGCAGCAGTAATCAACTCTATCATAAGTGTGAGCTACTACTTCAAACTGATTTTGGCGATGTACACCAAAGAAGCTTCCGAAGATAGAAAAGCAGTCCCTTTTGTATATTACGCTGTTGCAGTTATTGCTATTTTACTAAATATTGTCATTGGAATTTATCCATCCTTAGTGACCAATTTGCTAAACTAAGAACTGCATTTTTAAAAAATACTAAAATCCATCAAGAGTCATTTAGATGGATTTTTAGTTATCAACAGCTGAAAAAAATAGTCGGCTATTGCGTAAATTTACCTCATGTATGCTTTAGTCGATTGCAATAATTTTTACGCTTCATGCGAACTTGTTTTTCAGCCTCAATTGGTTGGTAAACCGATTGTTATTTTATCCAATAACGATGGTTGTATTATTTCACGCAGCGACGAAGCAAAAGCTCTGGGTATTTCTATGGGCGCACCCGAGTTTAAAGTACGACAAGAATTAAAAGATAAAAAAATACAAGTCTTTTCTTCCAATTATCCTTTGTATGGCGATATGAGTCAGCGGGTGATGAAAATCTTAGAAGGCTTTACACCTCATACCGAACCCTACAGCATAGACGAAGCTTTTATGAATTTTAATGGAATGCAAATACCTGATTTTCATAACTACGGACTGCAAATGAAAATCCGCATTATGAAATGGCTCAGCATTCCGGTTTCTGTTGGTTTTGCCGAAACCAAAGCGTTATCTAAAGTAGCCAATAAAATTGCTCGCAAGTTTCCAGAAAAAACAAAAGGTGTTTATGTTATTGATACCGAAGAAAAACGAATTAAAGCTTTGAAGTGGACTAAAATTGAAGATGTTTGGGGTATTGGTTTCCGATTGACAAAAAAGATGAAAGCCAAAAACATCAACAACGCGTATGATTTAACATTACCACATAACGAAGCCTTCATCAAAAAGGAAATGGGCGTAGTAGGATTGCGCTTAAAATATGAATTGGAAGGTAAATCGGTTCTAGAATTGGAAGAACCCAAAGATAAAAAAACCATTGCGGTCACCCGAAGTTTTGCAGGCAATATTACCACACTCGACGAAATGAAAGAGCGCGTTTCAACCTTTGCAACGGTTTGCTCTGAGAAACTTCGCAAACAAAAATCGTGTTGCAATACCGTGATACTTTATCTGCGAAAAGACAAGTACAAAACCGAAAGACAGCGTTACAATTTTTATAAAATAGAGACCTTACCTTTTGCCAGTAATTCCTCGATTACTATAAGCAATCTAGCAGTGAAAATGCTTAAAACTATTTTTGAAGAAGGCGAAATCTATAAAAAAGCAGGGGTTATTGTTACCGAAATTATTCCTGAGAACCAAAAGCAATTCCATCTTTTTGAGGAAGAAAATCCGAAGCATCTGAAACTAATGAAAGTGATTGACGATCATTATAAAAAAACAGGCGAACGCAAAATACGATTGGGAAGTCAAGATTTACAACGCACTTGGAAAATGAAGCAAGAGCATTTGTCTAAAAGATATACGACTAACTTTAACGAAATTCTGGAAATACCATGTCGTTAAAAAAGGCCATTTACTTCTTTCACCCCGATTGGGAAAACAACCAAAAGCATCCTTTTATTTCAGGTGGCATTAAGGCAGGATTTCCTTCGCCTGCTGCCGATTTTGACGAAACCAAAATCAGTTTGGACAATGTATTGGTAAAAAACCGAGAAGCTACTTTTTATGCCAAAGCATCGGGAAATTCTATGATTGGAGCCGGTATTGACGATGGTGATATTATGGTTATCGATAGAAGTCTCGAGCCACGCGATGGCAAAATAGCCATTTGTTTTGTCGATGGTGAATTTACGGTGAAACGCATTAAAATTAAAAAAGATGGTATTTATCTTATGCCTGAGAACTCAGCTTTTGAACCCATTAAAGTTACCGAAAACAATGAGTTAATCATTTGGGGCATTGTGACGTATGTAATAAAAAGTGTGTGAAATAAAGTAGTGAAAAAGGGTAATTTAATACTTATTATTGTTAATTGCTAACAGCTACTAACACCAAAAAAAAAGACCCTCGATTTCTCGAAGGTCTTTTGCTTTATTAATTGATTACTTATCGTTTAATCACACGAACAGTTTTCACTTCTTCTCCTTGTGTTACAACAACGTTGTAAATACCACTTGGATAACGATCTCCGATTTGTTGCTCTACCATATCTGATGGTCTAACATCTCTTCTCTCGATTAGTCTTCCTGTCATGTCATAAACCACTACACTTACTTTATCTTCACTTGAAGTTGTTAAACTCAAGTTGAATGTTTCTGTATATGGATTTGGATAAGCTTTAACACTAAATGGTGTTTTTGTAACTTCTTCTAACACTACTTCCTCTCTAGCAGTAGGACAAGCTGTTCTTGTCAATACTGAAGATGACTTAAGCGCACTTGATACACTACATCCGTTAGTAGCTAATACTTTCAATACAGCATTTGTTGCTAATGTACCAGGGAATGTAACAACCAATGTGTTTGTTCCTTGTCCGCTTACTATTTCAGCACCTGAAGGAATTGTC